>DATGJU010000425.1:0-2395 GCA_035295045.1 Chthonomonadaceae bacterium | reverse complement strand
TTATAGGTCCTAGTGGTCTTATAGGTCCCATAAGTCCTATAGGCTCCCTCAGACTCCACTGCCGGCCCCTCGCGCGCGGCTTTCGCTGCGGCCTCTGCCGCCGGCTTTGCAATTGCGCGCTCCACCTGCGCCGGAACGACCAGGCGACCACGTATGCGGAACCCGCGGCGGCGGAGCTGGGCGACGCTTCCCGCGGGCGCGTCGGCGGGCTCATCGGCGACAACCTCGTGCTCGCTCGTGACGGCGTCGCCCGGCGCGGGATCGACCCAGGTGACGCCGAGCGCCTGGAGCGCGGCGTCGAGCGCGATCCGCGCGTCGGAGACTGTCCGGCCGGCAAGCGCCTCCACTGGATTGGCCGGTTCGTGCGCTTCGGACCGTTGCGCCTGCCCGGCGTCGATCGCCTGGACAGCGTCTGCAAATAGTGACGGATAGTTGGTGAGCCAGGTTTCCAGCTCGGCGCCACGTCGTCGCAGATCCTCCAGCGCGGCGACCTCTTTCAGCACGGGCTGGAGCGTATGCGTCTCCGCCAGCAGCTCGCGCACAAAGCGAATCCGCGCGGTGAGCGGCGCGGCGTTCCATGCATCATGGTAGGTCGCGTGCTCCATACGCGTCTTACGCGCCCCCGTCTCGGCAGCCGCGGCCCTCCGCTCCGCGGCTTCCAGGATCGGCTCCGCGCGCTCCTGTCTTTCCGCCAGCCCGTCTATGCGGGCGGCCAGCCTCACCTCGGCCGCGGCGGCTGCGGATTTACCGGCGCTCTCCGCGGCCCAAATCCGGCGCTGGAGCGTCTCCTGCAGGTCGGCGATACACTCTTCCAGCCGCGAAAGCCGAACGTCGTGGGCCTCTATGCGGTCGTCGAGCGACGGGACCCGCTCGGCCAGCGACTCCACGGCCTGCTCCGGCAAGTCGAACATGTGCGTCGCCGTCTCCTCGCGATCGGCTCCGGAAGCGGATTCCGTGCTGCCCGCGAAGGGCGCGTCCGGAGCCGGCGGGCGGCGGTCGCGATCGTCCCGAGGAATCATCGCGCCTGCCCTTTGCGCGTCGCACCAGCGGCGAGATAGTTCGGATTTCGATCGGTATGCGACGCCGCATGACGGCAGGCCGCACCATGGCCTGGTCGCGGGGTCTGGCCGGTGCTCCGCCGCCTCATCGCACGGCTCCCGCGACCGCGAAGCGCCACTGCTCATAGCGGCGGCCATTGATTACCAGCTCTGCCGTGGCGCCACGCTCGGCGCAGATCCGGACGCGCAGCGAGCCCTCCTGCAGCGCCTCCGACTCGTTGCGGTAGAAGGCGCGCGCCACTTCCAGCGGACCGTCCAGGCCCGGCGCCGACGCGGTCATGGCTGCCTCCAGCTCCTCCAACGGCTCCAGGCGGACGGTAAACGGGACCGTCGGCGCCGAGGTCTCCGGCGGCAGCGGATCGCCAACGGAGAGCACCGTACGCCGCAACGCGCCGACCGTCACGTCCAGTGCCAGCGCGGATGCGGCGAACATCGCCTCGTCGTACCAGACCGCCCCCTCCACCACGGCATTCAACCGTTCGGCGATGCGCTGCTCGATGCCCTCCTGCGACTCCGCCTCCAGGCGCGGCGAGTTCGGGAATAGCTCCTGGAACTGCTTGCGAAGATAGTACTCGATGTTCGTGCCGCCGACGTAGAAGACGTGCCGCACCTGCGAGGGCCGAATGCCTCGATCAGCGAGCCCCTGCTGCTCCATCTGGGAGCGCGCATCCTGAAGCGGCGCCGCCAGGATCGGCGCGATGATCTGCGTGCCGAAAAGGGACTGCTCTACGTAGATGCCCTCATATTCCGGCCGGTTAGCGAACATAAACTGCTCGTGGTCGCGCAGCGGCTGACTCGCGGCGCGAGCGAGGTGATGCGTCGAGACGTAGGCGAACGCCTCCTTCATGGTCCGGCACGCGAGCACGAGCTCAAGCTCGGACCGGCGGCGCTCCTCCGGCGACTGCGGCGCGGAAGCGGCCTCGATCCGCGCCGGAACGGGACGCCCCTCCGTCTCCAGAATCGCCGCCGCGTCGGTCAGGAGCCGGTGCGTAAGCGCGAAGTCCAGCACGTCGCCACCGAACTCGATTCGATCGCTCGCGCCGAAATGCTGAACCGCCGGCAGCGCCGGATTGGCCGCGTCCAAATGGACCGCGTAGGAGCCCGCGAGATCGAGGGAGACGCGACCCTCGCGGAGGCTGATGCGCGCGACGGCGATGTCCGTCGTTCCGCCCCCGGCGTCTACGACGGCGACCGGGGTGCCTTCGCCGAGCGCCAGCAGCTCGCCTGCGCGGCGTCGGGCGATGCCATAGGCCGCGGCGACCGGCTCATGTACGAACCGGATATTCTCCTCTTCCACGCCGCAGCGGCCGAGCGCCGCCAGCAGCGCCGCCTCGTAC
>DATGJU010000424.1:0-3429 GCA_035295045.1 Chthonomonadaceae bacterium | reverse complement strand
GCGGCGATCCTGTTCCCGGTCTTCGCGCAGGCGCGCGAAAAAGCACGGTCCGCATCGTGCCTCAGCAACACCAAGCAGATGGGGCTGTCAACAGGGATGTACGTCCAGGACTATGACGAGCAGTTCTACCCCCATAGGTTCAACTGTCCGGGCGGGTCCGCGTGCAACCCTCTCATGGTCGAGAACGGGGGACAGTTCGCGGGAATCACCGGCGCGGCGCAGCAAAAGATCTTCTGGATCAGCCTGCTGCAGCCCTATGTGAAGAACTACCAGGTGTTCGTGTGCCCGTCGGAGCCTGGCGGCTGGTTCGGCCTCAACAAGGATGGCGTGCAGTGCGGCGGGTCCGCCAGTAACTCCGCGGTCGGCTGCGGCGGCGTGGGCTATGGCGGCGAGAATAGCTACGGCCATAACGATGGCTGGCTGAGCCCGGCCGGAGCCTTCAACAATAGCGCGGGCCAGCCGGCCAGCATCGCGCTCGCAGGAGTACCGCGCGTTGCCAGCACGATTATGATGGCCGACGCCAGCTACTACGGGGCCGGGCCGGATATGACCAACGAGAGCGGCCTCCGTCAGACCAACAACTGCGCAACCGCCAACTGCTCCGCCGAAATCGCCTATCTAAACAGCCAGGGCGGCCAGTACGTATCCTACTGGAAGAACGTCGGCAATGCGAACTGGAGTTGGGGTGGCGGCACGCTGACCGGCGCGGCGGCGATTCCCCGCGGAAAGCTCCGGCACGCCGCGCAGATCAACTGCCAGTTCGTGGACGGCCACTCCAAGTCGATTCCCTACAATCGCGTGGTGGGCGATGTCTGTCTTTGGACGACGGATGCGGAAGGCGCGCACCCGGCCTGCAATTAAGCGACCGCGGACGCTCGCCGATCGGCAGCACAATCGATGATCGGGCACGATTAAGCGGGCAGGGAGCAATATCCCTGCCCGCTTAATCGTGCAATTCCGCCCGTAAAGGTGTATCGCGTACGCCGTGTGCCGGCGTGCCCGTAGTCGTCCCTATCCGGAGGCAAGGAATTGCCGCATGGCTGCCTCCAGTTGCGGGACGAGGCTCTCCGCGCTTACCGGCTTGACGATGTAGCCGCAGATGGGAATATCGGCGGTCCGCTGGCGATAGATGTCCTGGCTGAAGGCTGTCAGCATCACCACACACACGGGGGTTTCGGCTAATATGCTTCGCGCTGCGTCGATCCCGTCGATCTCGCCCGGCATACGGATATCCATCAGCACCAGGTCGGGCCGCTCGCGCAGCGCCGTCTCGATGCCCTCAGCGCCTGTGGACGCGGTCCCGACCACGATAACGCGCGCGCTTCGAAGGATTCGTCTGAGCTGAAGCTGCGTGATGCCTTCGTCTTCAACGATAACGGCACGGCGCCCGTTTAGAAACGAATCCGGCCCGTCTGAGTCGGGCTCTGCAAATCTGCGATGGCCCGGACCGTCAGAATCGCGTGCAGCGGCGTTGAACCTTACTTGCACGACGCGCTCCCAGGCTCGACGTCGAGGCCGGCGTCCGCGCCGAGGGCGAACCGGATCTCCACGCACGCACCGCCGTTATCCCCATTCCGATAGCTCGTGGCGCCACGCAGGTCGACGCGCGCAATGTTCTCGATCAGGTCCAGGCCGGTGTTCGCGGAGATCGCCGGATCGAAGTCCATCGGAAATCCTGGACCGTTGTCGCTGACCGTTAGGAGTGAAGAGGAGTAGGCGTCCGCGAGCTGATTCCACAGCTCTTCCAGACGGATGGCCTCGGCGCGGCGGCCATCGCTCCACAGCAGGCCGACCATCTCGCCGAAGGCGCGAATACGGCGCTTGTCCGTCGGAGCGCTCTCCAGCAGCCGTCCTACCGTGGCGTAGAACAGGTCCGGGTCCGGAGCCCCGTCGCGCATGAACTCGGCAAGCGTCTCCGCCGCGTCGAGCGCCGGATACTCGCCCAGGTCGCGGGCCGCCCCGACGTCGATGCCGTGCTGTTCGAGCTGCGCTTCCAGGGCCTCCCGATGCGCCGACGTCGCGATAACGAGACAGCGGTCGCCCGCGTCGAGGCCGCCGGCGACGAATCCGGCGAGAGAGCGTATGAGACTTGCGTCCGTCTCGTAGAACTGTACGATGTGATCTGGAACCGCGACATCGGTCCAGTCGGTGAGGCGCGGCGAGTAGTCACCCGGTGATCCGGTGAGGTTCGGCGGTGTGCCGGCAGAGGAAAACAGGGACGGCACCGTAATTGTTTCCATGCCTCCAATACGCGCGAGGTCTAACTTTCGTTCACGGCCCGCCGCCGTCGCCGGAAGTGCGGAGGAGCAAGACTCTTGCGACGGACCGTGAACGCGCTGATCAGAGCAATCTGTTCGCCGGCTTACTCCAGGGTGCAGCCGAATACACGCGCGGCCGCTTGAATCTGGTCGGCGAAGAACTTGCCGCCCTCCAGCGACGCCAGACCGGAGAGCGCGGAGCGAACGCGAGCCTCGGCGCCGCCATCCTCCGGGTGAGCGACCAGCCCCGCCAGGGACGCGAAGCCCTTGCAGAGCAGCCGCTCCGCCTCCACGCCGGCGGCCTCCGCGAATCGCGCCCCGTGGCCGTAGTGCTCGATCGCCTCATCGTGGCTTAGCCGGGCCAGAGCCTGCCCTGCAAGCATCCAGTGTCCGCGCGAGAGCGGCAGGTCGCCTTTCTCCAGCTCTTGAGCAAGCCGCAGGTTCGTCCGCGCGGCGTCGTATCCGACGGCGATGTCCGACGCCGAGATCTCGATGCCCGGCTCATCCCATCCCGGCCAGGTGAACGAGGCGATGTCGTAGCACGCGCCCTTGGCCTCACTCCGCAGGGCATTCCGGCGCTCGGGATCGCCCTCCGCTGCGGTCAGGCCGTGCTGCGCAGCCGCACGGAGCGCCGCGACGCTGCCCGGCAAGTCCTTCACCTTCCAGTAGAGGTGATTGCCCAGGCCATGGAGCCGCCTTGCCGCGTCCAGCGGCTCCGACTCGGCAACTATTCGCTCGACCACCGCAAGCACGTCACCCTCCGCGACGCGCCCTGCAAGCGCCTCTACAGAATCAAACTCGCCGCTCATTTTCGCAGCCCCCCTCGTCGATAGTATCGCCGCACACGATTCCTCCACGAAAATTGATTCGTCGCGGCCAAAGTGCCATACTTCATTGCAGCAAGAGATTTCAACTAGATCCCAACCCGGAGGGTGTCAAGTGACGGTTGCGCTCACGGTTGTTGCGGCTGCGCTCGTTCTTGCCGTGATGGGTATCGGCGCATGGTGCGGCGCGGGCGTCGTGATCCTGCTCCGACGCTCCGTGTATCCGGTGCGTGTGACCCCGCGCATGCCCGACTCGCTTCGTGCCGCCGGCGGAATGGACGTGCGGTTCCCGGCGGCCGGAGACGGCCCGATGCTTTCCGGCTGGTACGTGCCCGCGGCGCGGCCCC
>DATGJU010000423.1:0-4871 GCA_035295045.1 Chthonomonadaceae bacterium | reverse complement strand
GCGCCAGCCGGACGGCACGGCGTGGCGGCCGATCTCGTACTCCGTGTCGCCGCCAACGTGGACGCAGCCGCGCATTCGGTACAGATTGCGGTCGCCGGAGACGATCATCAGGTCTACGCCCTCCGCGCGGGCCTTGCGGAGCGCGTCGTCGAAGCAGGCGGACGCGAGGCCCTGCTTCCGGTACTCCGGCAGCGTGCAGACGCCCCCGATGCAGGCCGTCCGGATGCGGCAGTCGTAGAGGATGGCGTTGCGCTGCGTCATCCCGACGTGCGCGACGAGCTTTTCGCCGTCCGCGCAGACCCGCAGGTTCTCGTAGTTGGCCGGGTTGAAGAGTTGCGGGTACTGGTCCACCAGCTCCGGCCGCATGACGATGCCCGTCAGCGCCCGCAGCGATGCCATGTCCTGTTCACAAACGCCCCGCGGTCCGTCCATTGCTATCTTCTAACCCCACGATGCACGCTATCTTGTCGTACCCGCGGAAGAGACCATTGGACAGGATGAACAGGATGTACAGGATGTACAGGATGAATTCGTGCCTCCGTATTGCCGCATCCCATCCTGTCCATGCTGTCCAAATGCCCTTCCGATGACCCAGCCGCCGACCAGGCGCACGAGCTACATGGTTCCTATCCTGACTCCAGCGTCCCCGCGCGGAAGGTCGAAGCAGGCAATCACATAGTCGTCTTCATTGAGCCACGTGCCGGCAACCAGGTCCAGCTTGCGTCGGACCTCGCGCAATGGCGCACTGTCCGCACCGGCCGACACGGTGACGGAGCGCGCCGGGCCGGGCAGCTCCAGCGTAAAGTCCGGTGCGGCGAACGGCGCGCGCAGCCGCCAGCCGCCTGGCTGCCGCTCGATCGTCGTAAGCTCACGGGCGGCCCAGTAGCGGGAAATGTCGCTCAGCTTCATCCAGACCAGGTCGTCGTATCGGGCGTGCAGGCGGCGGACGGCCTCCTGGAAGATTCGGAAGCCGACGCGCTCGCCGTTAAAGTAGATGCCGGGCCAGTGGCACACCAGCACGGCCGGCTCGCCGCGAGCGATCACTTCCGGAAGCCGTCCGCCCTGGAGATCCGCCGTAATAAGCCGATCGACCGAGCCCGGCGAGAGGCCGTCCCAGCCGCCGAACCAGTCGCCGGTGCAGCCAATGATCGAGACGACGCACCGCGGATCGGGACCGCCCAGGCCGGACGCGTACTCGACCCGCGGCGCGACGCTTCGCCCGTCGGTAAAGACATGGCGGAAGTAGTGCGGTATCTCCGCGGAGTAGACTGAGCGGCACGATTGCAGCGTCGACTGCGCCAGCTCCGGCAGTATCTGGTTGCCGAAGCCGCCCGGCGTGGTGATGCCCTCGCACTCCAGTCCCGCGTTCTTCAGGATGCCGAGAGCGTAGGCGAGATACTCGGTCATCTCGTCCAGCGAGCGACCGGACGTCCAGTCCCAGTTCTCCATGAAGCGCGCCGACCGCTCTAGGTGCGAGCGGCCCGTCCGCGGATCGATCACCCAGGTGTGCGACACCATCTCCGGGTGGACGTCCCAGTCCGGCGCAATGACGGTGCGGACCAGCTCCAGGCTCTGCTCCAGCTCCCGCTTCGTCCAGCCCGGCATCTCGCGGTCCACCCAGCCGACGCAGGCCGGGTAGGGCACGATGCTGTACTTGCCCTTCACGCCGTTCTCGTGGCACCACTCGCCGAACTCGCGGACGAAGGCGTCGGGGACTTCGCGCGGCAGCGCGCGCCAGTCCTGCGTATACCGGTCCGGGAATACCTCCGCGAACTGCGGTATGCAGTAGTGCGCCAGGTTGACCAGGCAGGTGGAGTCGTCGATGATGAGGCTGACGGGCGTGCGGCAGCGTGGGTTGAGCGTACGGACCGCCGGGTCCTGCGCCGGCCGATCGCCGAGGAGCGCCTGGGGTCTGCTAAGGGGCTCGGGCATGTGCGTGAATTCCATTCGATACGGCGGCTGGCGACTCAAGTCGCGCCTGACATTACAATGGTCCGCCCATACGGGACTTGCGTCCTGCGCGGACACCGTAGCTGGCGCATCGCGGTTCATTCAACAGCACGCGCTGACAGCCTTGTCGGCGCAGGCCGACCACTGCTTTGTCAGCCGCGACTTTAGTCGCCGGGCACTCTGGCCGCTATTGTCGGTTGCAATTCGGCCGGCCGTCGCAGCGCGCTCTCACGGTGATAATATGCCGGCGCTCCGGGCGGAAGCGCTCGCGAAGGCCCACGTCGTATTCACGCTTCTGCGCGGCCTCCTGCGGCGACAGACCGATATGCGTGCCGGCGTCCGTGAAGGTGAAAACCAGGTTCTTTCGCGGCTGGTCGTCTACATTGACGGACGCGCCGTGGACCGCGGCGGTCGTCAGCACGCTGACCTGGCCCGCCTTCGCCAGCAGGGGGACCGGCTCGGCATACGGCAGGTCCGGCAGCCGCTCCAGCGGCGTCGGCGCGACCGCGGCCGGCGCATTGCGGAGCTCCGGCTGGCGGGCGCGATACCCGGCGAGCTGAAGGTGGCTGCCCGGCCGGAACATCATGGGCGCGCGCCGCTCGTTCACGTCCGTAAGCCAGAGGAAGAAGCTGCAGATAATGCGGCTGGGCCGCGCCGCGAAGTCGGCCAGCGGATATTGGATGTCGACGTGCTGCCAGAAGCTGAAAGGCGTATCCGGCTCCGGCCAGGCCGTGACGATCGCGGTCTGGAAGAACCGGACGCGCTCGGACCGGAGCGCGCGCTTCGCAGCCTCCTCGAAGAACGGATGCTGGAGGATGTCGAGGATTTCCGGGTCGTAGTAGCTGCAGGTCAGGCTGGCGCGGGCGCGGCCCTCCCTGGGCGGCATCAGCCGGTCGAAGGCTTCGGACGCCGCCGCGATCTGCGCTCCCGTTAGCGGCGTGTCGATCGTGGCGCATCCCTCTTCATCGAATCTTCGGAGATCCGCGTCGTTCATCGGAATTTCCTCGTCCATGTCGCCGTCCGTGGCAACTCCGCCCTCGTCGCCGGCCGGCGCTCCACGCGTCCACTTGGTTCGCCCGGAAGCAGCGCAGTCCCTTCTTCGGCACTATGAGGCCGTACCGTCCGGCCCAGCTTCCGCAGCCCGAGTGCGCCGAATCGTTCATGCGCGTCGGTACGAGGCAGAGGAACGTCATTGTGTCCCACTCCTTTTGCGGCAGGGTCGTGTTCGTCGGGTAGAGCGCGCCGAGAGGCCCGTGGCCCGTTCGCATATCGCGCCGCAGGTGGAAGCCTGCGGCGCGCGCCGTGATCGCCGGGCCTCAGGTTCTGTTTCCGAAGAATGCTCTCGCCGCGGCCGTCTCAGTATCTGCACGGTCGGCGGGTACCGGGCCCGGCTCGACCGGCCTCTCCTCTGCACTCTGTTCCGTCGGTTCCGCGCCGAACGTTAGCAGCCTGCGGACGCGGTCAAGGGCGGCGTCCGGCTTATCCTCTTCGGGCTCGTTGAGGGCGTCCAGGCGGTCAAGCAGGCCCGGCAGGTCGGCGGAGGCGTCCAGAGCCTCCATCACTCGCAGGTGCGCCGCGACCGGGTCGTGCCGCGGCAGGGCTCCGCGCACGCGAAGGAGGCGCTCGCGTATCGCGTCCGGCAGAAGGCGCGACTCGTGCTCGGACCGGCACTCCTTCACGTCGATCGCCGGGTAGAGACGCCGCCGCTTGAGCGCGCCCGAGAGCGGCACGAGCCAGCCGCAATCCGGCAGCAGATGCTCCAGTAGACGCAGATGCGGGTGGGTGTCGCGCTCCCATTCGGCCTCTTCGTCGACCGCCTGATGCCATATCGTGCCGAGAACGGTGAGCGTGCCGCCCAGACCGCCGCCGAGCGGCGCCTGGCCGTGGAAGCAGCCGGCCCGCTGCGCCAGCTCGCGAATGCCCTGGCGGGCGGCGGCGCTGTCGGCCTCCTGCTGCGCGTCCGCCTCTTCCGCCTCGAGCATGGCGGCCCAATGCGCGGTGAGCGAATCGACGAGCAGCACCACGTCGCGGCCCAGTTCGGTCTGCCGCTGTGCCGCCTCGAGCACCAGACTGCACAGCCGCAGCGTCTCGGCTGGCGGGGCCTCGGCGAAGGCGCCTGCGCCGACGATCACATCCGCCTCCGGGACTCTTCGCCGCCACTCGGTCGCCTCCTCGGCGCGGGCGCGGAGCAGCAGGACGATGACTACGCAGTCCGGCGCGCTCTGCGCGACGCCGCCCAGGACCGACTGGAGCGTCCGGGTGAGGCCGGCGCCGTGCGGCCCGTAGATCGCGCCGAAGACGCCGGCGCCGAGCGGGGCGCAGAGATCGAGCGTTCGGCCGACATAGTCGTCCGGGCCGGTGGCGAGGAGGAGCGGACGGTCCGGCGGGACGCGCTCGGAGCGGGAGCGCTTCGTCCGTGGGAACGGCCGGTCGGCCGCCTCCTCGATCGGCAGTCCGTTGATGGCGGTGATGTGGGTTGCGCGCTCTGCCGGTGATGGGGCGGTAGGGTGAGCGGGTGGTGAGGTGATGGGGTAAGCGGGTGAGTGGGTGCCGAGAGGCCCGTGCAGGGGAGGGTGATGGCGTGCCGATAGATCCGTAGGGGAGGCGGCGACATGCGCCTCGGCGCCTTCCTCATCCGGTTCGGGATGGCTCTCAACGTCGGGCAGGGCGATGGGCTCGGTCTTGCAGGCGGCGATGTCTCCGGTCGCGAGGCGGTGGGCGTCGGCGAGCGCTTCGGGGACCTCGATCTCAGTTGCGGGGCCGCCGTTGCCGGCAGGGCGGCAAATCGTGACGGCGCCGCCATCGTGCCGCTGGACAATCCCGTATCGCCCGATCTCCAGGGCCATTGGTTCCGCTCCGTTCCGCGTTTCTGGCACGCTGTTCGCCTCTACGCGGGATTCTCCTGCCTGGCGCATCGCTGC
>DATGJU010000422.1:0-6151 GCA_035295045.1 Chthonomonadaceae bacterium | reverse complement strand
GAACGGAACCGGTGCTGCGCACGACGGTGGCCGCGACCACGGGCCGCCGCTCGCTCTGCGCCGCCGCGATGAGCTGCCAGATACTTCGTTCGTCGTCGGGCATAGTGCGGACTCGTTCGCGCCTGCGGCCGCGAATCCCTGCCGCCACCCGCCGAATCGCTCGCGGCGCGCCCGCGCCCGCCGTCCGGCACCGCAGGCGCCCGTGCCCACCCTCCGGCAGCGCGGGCACCCGTGCCCGCAAGCCGCGCCAGCGTGCGGGGCACACTGCGGGCAGGGACGCCCGCGCCACCTTGTGGCCGAGCGCGTGTGGGGAATACGCGGGCAGGGACGCCCGCGCTACCCGCAAACGGCCCTACCTTGAAGCCGCGCCAGCGATCGGTGGGGCGGGCCTCCGTGCCCGCCGGTGCGGCGGCTTCAGGCCAGCCAGGTGTCCGTATTCTTCTGGTCGCCGATGATCGTGCGCTTGTAGCAGTGCATGCCGGCGCCGACCAGGCCGGCGGTCTTGTCGATCAGCATGAAACTGTCGGACAGGGTGGGCGACTCCGTCCAATCGGTGATCGTGAAGCGGTCGGCGTCCATCTTCTGGCAGTAGAGCGCGTGGTCGAACTGCGCGCTCGGATGCACCTTGCCGTCGTGGATGTGGACCGTCGGGAAGAACAGCCGGTGCGGCTCGGCGCGCGGAAAAGTGATTGCCATAGGATGGATCACCTTCGCGCCGGCCTTGAGCTTGAACACCGCAAAACCGTAGCGCTTATACTGCGGCAGCGAATCCCACGTGCCGGCGGGAAGGCGAAACCGGTCGCTCAGCCGGCCGAAGTCCGCGATCGTCGGCACGTATGATGCCTCGAAGCTGCCGACCTCCACGACGGCGAGTGTCGCCGCGTCGCCCTTACGCGTGGAGCGGGGCGGAGGGCCGCCACGAAGCGGCAGGGGAGCGAACGGCGCATCCATGTCCTTGAAGAACGCCGGGTACCCCTCCAGGCTGACGAACTTCACGGCGTCCTCGCCGCCGCCCGGCCGAACAGGAATCGGCAGGATCATCGCCAGGTCCTCTCCGGCGCGTAACGTCATGCTATAGACGAGCGCCTGCCGGACGCCCTCCAGCGATCGCGCGAAGATGTGGGTCCCGGTTACCGAGATCACCTGCCGAGAAAAGCAGCACATCCGCCCCTCCGTGATTCGCTCGCAATGCCGATGCCGGTGGAGCTTGCGGCGAAGATAGCCTCCGACCCACCGGACCTACATGGTACCGCACAATCCTACCAAGGAATTGTACCCCTGGCGGCGAATCGAACTCTCGCACAACTGGGCGGCGACGGGAGCAATCGAAATGAACGTAACGCGAGTCAGGTCGTGGATGCGGGAATACGGCATTCTCGGCGTTCTTCTGGCGGCCGGCTATGTCCTTGTCCGCCTCCTTTGTGGCGCTGCCCCACGCCGTTCCATGATCGCCGTAATGCTCCTGGGAATAGTGGCGCTCGCCGCAGCCTGGTTCGGACATCGGCCTCCTGGATCTGCCTGTGCGGCTCATGGCGTATTTGGTGACTCTGGCTGGGAGGTCAATCGGATGCGCTCCGCAAGGCGATTTCACATCGGCCCGGAATCGTTTACGTCCGCCGAGGGCAACGCCACGGCGTTCGTCGGGTACTGGCAGGGCGATGAGAACCTTCCGAGCCGCACCGCGCTCTGGGCAGTGGATGCGTTCGACGGCGAGCTGCACACGCTCTATGATGGCGGCCTCTATTTCTACAGGGCCGAGTGGCGCCCCGGCGGCCGAGCGATCGCGATGACTGGGGACACCTTGGGCTACGCGGTGACTGATTCGGCGCTGCCGTTAACTATCGTCGACCTGGCTTCAGGCCGCCGACTGGAGATTGCGCGGCCCGACAGGTCGACTTACGTCACAAACATCGCCTGGAGTCCGGACGGCCGCTGGCTCGCCTACAATCGCGCCGGCTGGCCGCGAAGCCCGGGACCGTGCCCGGACGCCGGCGCTTGGATCGCTGCGGCGGACGGAAGCAGCAACTACCGGCTACGGGAACCGCGGGGAGTAGGCGCCTGGACGTTCGTTGGCTGGCAGCCAGGTAATTCGCGGCTCTATATGTCGGAGGGCGGGCAGTCTTCCGGCAGATCCTTGTGGATCAGCGCGCTGGACGGCACTGCGCGCCGCCTGCCGATACCGGCAACTCGACCACAGTGGCTCAGCAGCCCGCGTACGGGCACTCGAATCGCCGTTCGGGTTAAGGAGCGCGACCTCGGAGGCGCTCACCGGGTCACTGTCTGCAACGCACTCGGTGGCGGCGACCGTGAGCTCGGCGTAATCGACCAGACGTGCGACGTGCTCTGGAGCAATGACGGTTCGGTGGTCGCGTATACGGACCGCCCGCCGTTCCAGGGTCCGGTCACGCTGAGAATTCAAGCCGCCGACGGCTCCGACGGGCGGGCCTATTCGGCGGGAAGCCGCGCAGGCTACGAGCCGACCGTTCTGCGCTGGTCGCCAGACGGGTCTCGCCTTGGCGTTCACAGCAATGGCTGGTACATCGTGGACCTGCGGCAAAGGACGGTGACACTGTTCCGCGGAGCGTACTTTCCCTGCGGCTGGCGGTCCGATAACCGCCTCATCTGTCGTGGCCGCGAGGAGATGGCGATTCTAAGCGAGGCCGGCGCAGTGGAGCGCGTCATCCCTGTTCCGCACCGGGACTAGCTCGCAGGAGCGCCTTATCTTCTGCAGCCAAGCCCGGCTGCGCGGCGCGCAGCATCTCGTCCGGCGTGGCGACAGGCACGCCTGCGGCGCGCAGCAGCGTCTCGTCCGACGCGCGCGCAGCCAGTTCGCGCGGCACCGGCGGGACATACGGCATCGCGTTCGCCTTCCTGCATCGCGCGAAGCATAGCCATATGCCGAGGCCGCAGAGCACGAGCGATCCGATGAACGACGCGATCAAGGGAATGTGATCGATCGCGTCCGGCGCCGCGATGCCGACGCTGTATTCGCCGAGCGTAGACATTCGGATGAGGCCCGCGACGAGCAACGGAAGCGCCGCCGCCGCGAAGACGATCGCGCCTATGAACGCGAGCGCCGTTTCGATCGCGTGACGTATCACGTATGCCCGGCGGTCTCGGACCTGTTTCGCGATCGACGTCTGGGATTGTTCCGGCATCCGCATGCCTCCAGGCAGGGCCGCATTCCTCGTCATCCATCTCGAGGACGCCGGCGCCGCGCCGTGAATCGAATCACGCCGTCACGAGCGCCAGCGCCCGCAGCTCGCCGAACTCGTGCGCGCACTTGCGCCAGATCGCGCCGCCGTCTTCACTGCGGTACAGGTAGCCGTTGACGGTTGCGGCGAACAGCAGGGACGGCAGGGCGGCGTGAGTTGCGATCGTCCACACGGTGCTGTTCGGCGGCGGCGCGAGCCCCGCCTGCCGCCACGTCGCGCCGCCGTCCCGCGAGATTTGGAGCGCGCCTGCCGTTCCGGGCGGGCCGTTGCCGTTGCCGAGCAGGATCGTCGCCGGGTCGTCCGCCTTGACCGCCAGGCCGCGGCAGTAGGCGAAGGGGAACCGCTCCTTTACGCGCTGCGGCTGCCATGTTGCGCCGTCGTCGTGGCTGACGTTCAGATCGTTGTTCGTAGAGGCGAGGATGCCGCCCGGCTGCCGGGATAGGAACGCCAGGTCGTGGATGTCCATCGAGCTGAGGCCCTGGGAGACTCGCCGCCAGGACTCGCCGCGGTCATCGCTGCGCCACGCGCCATCGATCTCGACGCCGGCCCAGATCGCCTCCGGCCGCCAGGGGTCGGCGCGGATGCAGGTCACGCGCGAATAGACGATCGGCGGGCAGTCCGGCGAGATGGCCGCGTCGAGACGCGCCCAGGCTGCGCCGGCGTCTGACGACCGGTAGAGCGCCGCCGGACAGGTCCCGGCAAAGATCAGGCTCTGGTCGGCCGGATGGACCAGGATGGACCAGACGGCGACGCCCGCCGGCCAGCCATTGCCTGGATCGAAGGGCGCCGGCAGCCGCTCCCAGCGGCCTCCGCCGTCCGTAGTGCGGTAGATGCCGGCGTCGGTCCCGGCATAGAGCGTCGCCGGATCGCTCGGGGCGACCGCCAGTGCGCGCACGATCGCCTCCATGAACATGCCGGAGCAGCGCCGCTGAAACGTCTCGCCGCCATCCTGGCTGCGCCACACCCCCTGCCCGGCCGTTCCAGCGTACACTGTGCATTGTGAGCTCATGTGCGCGATCCTGTCATTGGAACCCCGCTTTGGAATGGTCCTCGAGCCACTTGCGCGGTCAGCAGGCGCCGGATAGCGGCAACTTCGCCGGCCCGCCCGAGATTCCCTGCGATCTGACCGTCTGCAGGACGCGCGGAGGCGCTGCGCGAAACTGGAGCCCAATCACTTTTCGCGCGGAGGCGTCATGAACGATCCGGTCACAATTCTCGATGCGGCGACAACGATACTACTGGTGGACTGGCCGAACTCCGGGGTGCCGAAGGCGCTGGTCGAGTCCGGGTTCACCGTTTATGGTTACAGTCCGGGCGGCTACTCGATGGTCGAGCTTGCGGAAGCGCCGTCGGACGGCGAGGGCGCGCCCGTCGCCGGGGCCGCGACGATCGATCGTGGCGCCACGGTACAGTTTCGGCTCGTCGACGCCGGCCCGACCGCAATCGATCTCGTCTGCGTGTACCGGCCTCTCAGCGAGCTGGAATCCATCGTCGAGCAGCACGCCGTACCCCTCGGAGCGACTGCCATCTGGCTCCAGTCGCAGGAGGCGACGGAGGCCGCGCGTGAGATCGCGGCGGAGCATGGATTGACGCTGATCGAATCGCTGGACATCGCCGATGCCGCGCGGACCATGCGGAAGGGTCCGCCGGCGAGGAAGCCTGGATGACCGCTTCGGGCAGGAGGCGGTGGGAGGATGAGGTGATGAGGTGAGGGGGGTTCATCTCCTCCGCACCTTGTCACCCTCTCACCTCATCACCTCATCACTCCATCACGCCGCCTTGGCCACGACTCGGGGCGCGACCAGAACGCGTCCGCGCGGCCGCCGTAGTAGCCGTCCAGCGCGGCGTCCATCACGCGGGCGGTGTGGACGGCCGTGGCGCCGGTGCTCGCGCATTCGCCGTCGCCGTTGAGGTGGGAGACGATCGTGGCGATAAACGGCTGCTGGATGTGCTTGGGATTCGGCAGGTCGAAGAGCTCTACCGCGTCGCCGCGCTTCAGCCGGACGGGCTCGTTGCCGAACGTCGAGAGGGCGATCTCGCCGTCCGTTCCGGCGATCTCTATCAGGTCCTCGCGCCGGTCGGAGGCGAAGTTCCAGGTGGCCGTCCCGAGCGCGCCGGTCCCCAAGCGGAATTGGAGCGCGACCGAGTCTTCCACATCGCAGGGCGAGGCGACGTTGGCGGCGCGGCCGGACGCGTCCTCCAGCGGGCCGAGCATGAAATCCAGGATATCCAGCGTGTGGCAGCCGAGGTCGAGGAACTGGCCGCCGCCAGCCTCCTCGGCGATCCAGCGCCACGGGAGGCTCGCGCGGTCCAGCCGGCGGTGCGAGTCGCTCGCGAAGCGGTACGTTACGCCGGTCACGACGCCGATGCTTCCGGCCTCTACAAGCGCGCGGGCCTTGAGGAATCGCGGCAGCGCGCGCCTGTAGTAGGCGACGAAGAGCGGCAGCCCGGCCCTGTCGAAGGCGGCGTTCATCGCGTCGCACTCGGCCGCGCTCCGCGCCATCGGCTTCTCCACGTAGCACGGCTTGCCGGCGGCGCAGACCTGGAGCGCGTAGTCCAGGTGCGAGCCAGGCGGCGTGGCGACGTAGACCGCGTTGACCTCCGGGTGGCGGATCACCTCCTCGGCCCGGTCCGTCCAAAACGGCACCCCATGCCGCGCGGCGTAGTCCATCGCCTTCGCGCCGTCGCGCCGCATGACGGCTACGAGGCGGCTGTTTTCCGCAAGCTGGAAGCCCGGACCGCTCTTGACCTCGGTCACGTCGCCGCATCCTATAATTGCCCAATTCACTGTCATAGCGTCTCCGAGAGGGGGTCGGGGGGCGGGGGCCGGGATCCGACTTCGCAACGGCGTTACGTAACGCATAAAGCTGCCGGCCGAGCGATTCGGCGGCCGTTCGAAGAGATGCGTGTTCTTCCGTCGAAACATAGGTAAGCCG
>DATGJU010000421.1:0-3118 GCA_035295045.1 Chthonomonadaceae bacterium | reverse complement strand
CTCAACAGCTCGAACCGCAGACCCTTGGCCGAGAGCTGCTCCAGGTCCTCTGCCGTATATACGGGCTTGCTTTTCGAATCAGGTGGCGCTGCTGCCATGTGCGGCCTCTTACGTTGGTCTGGAACGATCCGGGCTCAGTGCGCGGCGGTCGTTTCGCGGGCGACAGTGCCAATGGAGGCGAGGGGGATCACGCCGGTGATGGGCGCGGGCTCCAGCAGCATCTCCTTCGTGTACAGGTTGTCGTCCCGGAGGAAGTCGGCTAGCTCGAAGTCCTTGCGTAGGACGATCGCGCCCGTCGGGCAGGCATCCTGGCAGAAGCCGCAGAAGATGCAGCGCAGCATGTTGATCTCGTACTTGACCGCGTACCGCTCGCCGGGCGAATAGCGCGCGCTGTCCGTGTTCTCGGCCGCCTCGACGTAGATGCAGCGCGCCGGACAGGCTCCCGCGCACAGGCTGCATCCGATGCACTTCTCCAGGCCGTTCTCGTATCGGGTGAGCACGTGCCGCCACCGCGTCCGCGGAAACTGCTCGCGCCGCTGCTCCGGATACTGGACCGTCTCGGTGGGGCGGATCTTGAGCTGCTGCTCGAGGAAGTGCTTCATCGTAATGCTGAAGCCGGTCGCCAGCGCTTTCGCTCCGCTCACGGTGTTGGTTAGAAAGCCCATTCGCTCATCCCCTCGCGGCCGCCTCGGGCCTCTTGAACAGCGGCGAGAGCTCGATGAGCTTGCCGGAATTGCCCGCCTTGATCTTCTCCTGCAGCTTGATGATCGCGTAGATCAGCGCGTCCGGGCTGGGCGGGCAGCCGGGAACGTAGATGTCTACCGGCACGATCTGGTCCACGCCCTGGATGATCGCGTAGTTGTTGTAAACGCCGCCCGTCGAGGCGCACGCGCCCATGCTCAGCACCCACTTGGGGTTCGGCATCTGGTCGTAGATCTGCCGCAAAACCGGCCCCATCTTGGTCGAGACGCGGCCCGCGACGATCATCAGATCGGCCTGGCGCGGCGATGCGCGGAATACCTCGGCGCCGAAGCGGCTCAGGTCGAAGCGCGACGAGACGGAGGCCATCATCTCGATCGCGCAGCAGGCAAGGCCGAACGTCAGCGGCCAGATGCTGTTGCGGCGCGCCCAGTTCACGACCTCGTCCAGCTTGCCGAGCAGGAACGGCGTGCCGCCCGGCCCGAAGCTCGGAACCGGCGTCGCCGAATCGTGGAACGACATCTCGGTAACGGATCTCGCCATGGTGACTATCCTTATGGTAATCCTTGCGATCCAAATGTACTGTTTTTCACAATCTCATTGTACCGCAAATCGGCGAGCAAGACAACGCGGGGCCGATCGCTGGAGGACCGATTGCGCCCATCGTTGGGCAGCTGTCAAGTACTGCTGCGGATAAAGCGTCTCATAAGGTGGTACCATGTTCGGACCCGAACGGCGCTGCAGTGGCTTCTGCCGGGCCGCGCGGGCAAGCCGTTGATGAAACACGGCGATACCTGGCAGCGCGTGGCTCGTCTAATCCCTCGACTGGAGGATGCAAACGGCCTATGATAGCTGCTCGCGGAGCCACGATGCAGGTTACGGAAAGCCAACTGGTCGCGCGCTGCCGCGCCGGCGACCTCGACGCCTTCGCGCAGGTCTACGCGCAATACGAGCGACAGGTCTTCCGCTACGCCTTTCACCTCCTCGGCAACCGCGACGATGCAGACGATATGAAGCAGGAGACCTTCGTCAAGGCGTTTCTCGCCATGCCTGGATTTCGCAGCGAGGCGAGCCTGCAGACATGGCTGTTGAAGATTTGCGGCAATCTATGCCGCGATCGAATCAAGTCGTGGGACCGGCGCAACGTTCAGTACGACGCCCGGCTCGAACAGGACAGTCTGCCCGGCGATCAGTATGCCGAAGACCCGATGCACGTGGTGGCGCGCATGCAGACCACGGAGACTGTTTTTAAGGCGCTGCACGGAATGCCCGCGGCGCAGCGCGAGATACTACTCCTCCACGAGGTGGAGGACCTGAGTTACGAGGAGATCGCCAACGTGCTCGGCTGCTCGAGGACCAGTGTCAAGCTGAGGATCTTCCGGGCGCGGCGCTGCCTCAAAGAGCGGGTCGCATCGCTGTTGAAGGCGAAGGGGATAGACGATGTGGGGATATAACGAGTGCAGATCGGTCGCCGATCTGCTCTGGAGCTACACAGCGCACAGGCTGTCCGAACAGGACGTGGAGCGAGTCGAGCGGCACCTTGCCGGTTGCGAATCGTGCCGCGCCGAGGCGGCCGCCTATCGCCAGACGGTCGATGCCCTCGCGGCAATCCGGCGGAGCCCGGCGCCGGAGTCCCGGCGCGGCTGGCATGAGCTGCGCGGCCGGCTGGCGGAAGCCGAGGGCCGGCGCGCGTTCCCGATCCCCGCGCTGCGTATTCCGGCGTTTGCGTGGAGCCTCGGGGCCGTTGCGGCTGCCGGCCTTCTGTTAGTCCTTACGCCTGCGGGCAATCTCTTCCGGCCGCAGCCCGCAGCCGTCGTTACCGGGATCGCCTCTCCACCGCCCGCAGCGGCACACGAGCCGGCGCCGCAGGATGGATTGCTGGCGTCGGACGCCGGCTCGCAGATCGATCCGGATGAGCTGCGCGCGTTCGTACAGGACGGTGACAGCCAGAACGTGCATGCCGCCTCCGCGACGGTGGCCGCCCGCGCGCCCCGGCACATGGTTCGGCGGCCGACCCGAATCGCCCTGAGCGAGTCGTACGGCGAGCGCAGGCGCTTCGCCGCCGGCACGACGCACGGCCGTGGCAGCCGGCGCCTGGACTACTCCGGCGTCGATGGCGCCCGCGCCTCCGGCGGAGCGGATAGCACCGATTATGTTCTAACGCCGGTCTCGGCCGAGTCGGACGCGCCTGCCACCTACGTGATGGGCAGCGTCGTTATGACCGGCCGGTCCGCCGACGCGGAGGAGGCCCGCGGATGGTAGCGCGAGCGTGCGCGTTTGCTGCCGCCCTCATGGCGCTCGCTCTGCCGGGCGCCGCGCGGGCGCAGGGCATCCTCAGCCAGATGCAGGATGAGGTCGCGAGTATCGTCAGCCGCGCCCGTCCCGCCATCGTCTCGATAGAAGACGAGCGGGCCCTCGG
>DATGJU010000420.1:0-6458 GCA_035295045.1 Chthonomonadaceae bacterium | reverse complement strand
GGCCGTTCCAGATGTTCGCGCCGCCCGCGATAATCGGGCGGTACGCGCCTCCCTTCGCGCCGCGCGCGATGAAGATGCAGTCCGCGATGGCGCCAAGCTCGTACTCGAACATGCCGGCCCGCGTCTCGCGCATCGCCTCGTGTACGGCGACGGCCGTCATTTCGCCCGCTCGGCGCATCAGATCGATCTCACGCGGGCTTTTGATCAGCCGCAGGCCGTCCAGAATCGGCGAGAGGTCATGGATCTGCGCGCTCGGACACTCCGCCGCGAGCCGGTTGCGGAACCGCCGCTCCGGCGCGATCGGGTCCTCCCACGGGTCGGCGACCCGCTGCTTGCGGGCCTGCGCCAGCGTGTCCCGGCACTGCATCCGCCCCTCGCCGGGGCCGAACGGCAGGTAGATCGTAGCGAAGCTCCGCAGGTCGCGGGCCAGCGCGTCCAGGGGCTTTACCTCCTGCACGCCGGTCAGATCGATCGCGATCTCCGGCTCGTCCGCATTCAGCTCCTTGCCCTCGCCTTTGGCGTGAGCGTCGCCGCCGAGGAGATAGAGCGTCGTCTCCGCGGACCCTCCGCGGATAAGCTGGCAGGCGTGCGGCACCTCGACGCCGCTGAGATAGTAGAACTCGTTGGTTTGCCGGAAGACGTCGAACGCTCCGGTCGAGACGCCGCCGCGCAGCACGGCCGCCGCGCCCCCGCCGATCTGTTCCGCTACACGCTGGCGGCGGGCAGCGAACTCCGCGGGAGGGAAGTCCTTCTGGTAGAACGGCTCGGCCTGGCGGTTCAACGGCGTGTGCCCCAGTCGCACAGTGCCTCAATGTATCGCGCGGACCCGTCCCGCAGCCAGCCGTCGAGCTGCGCCTGCTCCTTGAGCTGCTGGCCGCGGAAGCGCGGGACGGCGATGAAGCGCGTCTCGATGTCCGGCAGGATGGTCATGTCGCCCCAGAGCTTCTCAAACTGCGTTACCGGGAAGACGTCCTCCTGGCCGTGGCCCCAGCGGCGCTTCACCTCCTTGATCGTCACGTATGTCGGCATGCGCGCGGCTAGCGCGCGGATGCCCGCCGTAACCGCGGCCTCGTCCCGCAGGGTGGCGCGCGTGAGGCCGAATGCCGCGAGAAGCCGGTCGATATGAATCCAGGTCGTCATCGAATTGTAATAGGTGAGCGCGAACTCCGCCTCCTCGCGCGGCATCGCCAGGCCTTCGACCAGGCGAAGCTGCCCGTTGACGCGCGCGAGGCCGCCGCCGCGGTCCTCAAGCCGGCGCGGGATCACCTCGACGCTGAGCGCCGCGTCCGCGCGGATGTGCAGGCCGAGCACTCCCGGATCGACATTGGCGCCGAGCGTGTCTATGTTGTGCAGGAGCAGGTGCTGAAGCTGCGGCCGCGCGTCCAGCAGATCGGCGAGGACGCCATTCTTCAGCATGTTGGGTATTTCGTACCAGTGGCCGACCGGATGGAGGCACTGGCCCGGCAGGTTGTCCGTATAGTCTGCCGCCTCGCCGGCTGCCCGCGCCCAGTCCAGCAGCGCCGCGTGGCCGCTTTCGCGCATCTTTTGCGCCTGCACGTCCAGCACCTGCTGCGGCATGTCCTCCCAGAGGAATCGCAGGTCGCGCACCGTCGGCACCATGCGCAGGCCGATGGCGCGGCCCGGCGAGAGCACGAGCGGCGCCGCGTAGTCGTAGTTGCTCTCCGCCGCCAGGTAGGACTCCATCGGCGCGTGAGTCATGTAGCTGGTGGTGAAGACGTGCGGAATGCCAAGTTCGGAGTCGGCGGCGGCCTTGCGGCTCTTCGCTAGATGGACCTCCACGAAGGTGCGATGCCGGCCGCCGAGCCGCGCGAAGGGGTGAAGCGCTTTTACAACGCCGGCGCCCTGTGTCCAGCGGCTGCCGACGCCGGCCGCCAGACTCACTACGGCGACGCGGCCGGCGGCGATTGCCTCCGCGCCCAGCGCGACGCACTCCTCCGGCACGCTGCGGATCGCGTCGAACACGTCGCCCGGCTCCGCGTCGCGAATGTCGCTGCTGACCGGAAGGCGGTTCTGGGCCAGGCCGATGCGCCCATGCCGCAGGTCCTGCCGGATCCGCTCGTGCTGCACGGCATCGAAGCCGTTCTCCCGCAGCAGATCCTGCAGCGATTCGCCGGCCTTCGCGGTACGGACCGGCTCCGGCAGCAGCCGCTCGACCAGCGTGTGGACGGCGGCGCCCAGCTCGGGCCGCGTGCGGCACGCCTCGCCAAAGGCTTCGAGGTCCGCGCGGCGCGACGGAGTCAGCTCGCGCGGGTCCAGGCGCATCAGCCGCGGGATCACCATCGTGTAATAGGCCGGCGGAAGCGGCATATCGGCAGCCCGCAGCAGCGTGGCGAACGTGCCGCGCTCGTTGATGGCAAAGTCGTAGACCACCGGGTCCATCGCGAATGGCAGCGCGTGCTCCAGCCGCCGCCGCGTGGCCGACATGATCTGCTGCAGCCGCTCCTGCGCCTCCGCCTTGCGCGCCGGATCGAAGATGAAGCCCATCCCACCGCCCGACATGCCGCCAAGCATCCAGAAGCCCCAGAAGTCGGCGCCGAAGGCGGCCCGGACCTGATCGACCAGCGATTCGGTGTAGAGATTGCTGGCCCAGGGGATGATCGTCTGGATCGGCCCGAAGAAGTTGCGGGTCGTCGCCGCGCCGATAGCGGCGATGTCGCCCTCCTGCAGGTGCGCGAGAATGTCCGCGAGCACCTGCTGCGCCTCGTGGCGCGACGTCCACTCCGGCTGCGAGCGCAGCAGGTACTTCTCCGTGACCATCTCCAGGATCGGGCCGACGTTCTGCGCCATGCCACCGTGGACGAGAACGAGGCTCTCCTGCAGGCGCGCGCGCGTCTCGTCGGAGGCCTCCGCGCGCGTCAGCACGTGGTGCGTCGGCAGCAGACGGCCGCGACTGATCCCGTGCTCCGGGTCGCCCTCGCGCGCGGCGACGCCCTCGATCCGCTTGATGCCGGGCCAGACGCCGCCGGAGTCCTGCCAGCCGCCGCCGGAGCCCGCCAGCCATTCGCCCAGTATCGCGCGCGCGGCGACCAGGCGGCGCTCCGGCTCCTGCAGCGCCCCTTCGAGCGCGGCGGTCTGCCCGGTCGCGCGCATGCATACGGCGATGAGCGAGGCGAGCAGGTTCGTCGAGACCGCGAGGCGCGAGCCCTTCGGGATTCCGTTTACGCAGCTTATCAGCTCGATCCCGCGGCCGGGTCCGACGAGTCGCGTGAGCAGCTCCTCCAGACGCTGCTCCGATCCCTCGATGCCGGGCGGGACGATGCCGGAGGCGATCAGCGCCGCCTTCAGCAGTCCCAGGTAGTCCCGCGCGAAGTCGAACACCTCGTCCAGCTCCGTCAGGTCGGCGGAGACGCCGAGGTCCACGCTCACGAGTCGCAATACCGGCTCGTCGATCACGCGCAGGTAGGCCTCGACGGGCGGGCGCGTTTCGGCGTCGCGCCCGTGTACGCCGAGATCGATGGAGACGTTGAGGACGCGCGCGCCCTCCGGGTAGTCCATGCCTAGAAAGAAGATGTCGCTCCAGCCGCAGTGCGTCAGGTCCATGCGGACGGGCGTTGCCTCGCGGAGGACGGGGGCCGAGGGGGCGAGGGGTTGATGGAGTGATGAAGTGATGCGGTGAATGTCCTCCCTTCCCGTACCGGAAAGGGGGGTTGGGCGGTTAGGCAGGCCGAGCAGCTCGGGGCGTATCCGCAGGGGCTGGTCCGCCGGATGGCCGATCCGGAACATCCACTGGTTGCCGCGGGCGGAGCGAACGCTGCGCCGCACCTGGTCTGCAAGCGTCTGGAAGGCGAGCCGGTGGTAGGCGGCGGCCAGCGCGCTGGAGAGCGTGTCGCTCGGTCCCTGCTCCCGCTGCGCCTTGATCAGCAGCCTTATCGCCTCTTCGAACCGGCGGTCCAGCAGGTGGAGATAGCTGTCGAACGGCAGGTGGCCGCTTGCAGGAAGCTCGGGCCTCGCCGGTATGTGGAAGCGGTGGATGGCATAGAGGAAGAAGCAGGCGCGGACCCGCTCGTAGAGGCTGTCGCTGCGGTCGCGGAACTCCTCCAGCAGCTCGCACTCGGCGAGCAGCTCCCCGAGCGATGCGCCGCGGACCGCCTCGTCCAGCGAGCGATCGCGCACTGCCGGGTCTGCCGAGGTGATGATCTCTACAAGGCCGCCTGTCACCGGCCGGCCCCGATCTGGCGCTGCGCCAGAAGCTCGCAGAGACCGGAGAGCACCTCATCGCGGTCCTGCCCGCTGAGCGCGAGCGCCACCTGCGCGGTGAGCAGCCCGTAGCGCACGTCGAGCGGATAGCGGCGGCCCGCGGCCTCGAGCGCCAGGTACCGCTCGTGCCTTGCCAGCTCGTCCAGCACGGGCGACAGGGCGACCGGTCCCTGCGCGCCTTCGAGTCGGCGGCCGAGCAGCTCCATGACCAGATGCGTGAGGACGTGGATGCCGAAAAAGCAGAGGTAGTGGCCTGTGCGCAAGCCGGGCACGAGCAGCGTCTGCTCCGCCTGCGTGGGGGTCGGCTTCTCGATCACCTGGTCGACGACGAACAGATCGTCCGTGCCCTTTACGCGCTGCCCGCCGACCGCGCCGAACAGTGGCAGCAGCGTCTCGCGGGTCGGCTGCACGCCGGACACGGCGCAGGCGTTCGCCTCCGCCGTGGCGACTATCTGCTCCGCGCAGCTTCCGCCGGCGTCGCTGATGTAGATGTGATCGCCGATCATGTGCAGGAACGGCTCGCCGCCCACGTATTCGCGGGCGCAGTAGACGGCGTGGCCGTAGCCGCGCGGCGCCTCCTGCGTCACGAATCGTACGCGGTCGGCATGCTCGCCCGCCGCGTCGCGGAACGCCTCCTCGTCGCCCGGGCACACCACCACGCAGCAGGACTCGACGCGCGCCCGGATCGCCTCGTTGACGAGAATGGACAGCACAGACCGCTGCTCGCCGTCCCGGTCTATGAGCATCTGGAGCGGCAGCGACCGCTGGTTGCGGCCGGCGGCGGTTATTACCGCCTTCGTGATTTTCAAGCTTTCTCTCCTAAGGCCGCGCCGGCGTCAGCGTCACGCTCTTCAGGTTCAGCGGCTGCCAGCCCTCGGCGACGGGTCGGACCTGCAGCGCCTTGCGGCCCGCGCCGATCTCGAGTGTGCCGAGGTCTACCGTGACAAACTTGGTGTAGCTGCCGGTGTTGGGCGCGGTGGCGCGGAGCGTCTTGCCGTCAAGGCGAACGGTGAAGCTGCCGCTGCCCTGGGCGGCGACCTCCGCCGTCAGCTTGAAGCGGCCCGGAGTCTTGACGTCGAAAGTCCACTCCGCCCAGTCGGCCGGGTCCATCCAGTAGCCCAGGTTGTCCTTGCCGTTGCCGCTTTCGTACTGGAGCTGGCTGCCGTGTACCTCGGCGTCGATAGCGTGGAGCGAGAGCGAGCCATCGGCACCCTGCGCGAGCACGCGGTTCTCGACGACGACCGGCCCTCGCACCTGCAGCGCCACCGTCGAGGAGATCGGGTCGGGCGCCGCGGCCGGCACGTCGATGGTGACGCCGTCCTCCGTCTTCGCCACCGCGAGCCGGCCTCGGCGGTGCATGAGGGCCGCGCCGACGACCTCGCTCCGAAGGCCGGGCACCACCAGTTTGCCGTTGGAAGGCCAGTTGAAGACGTGCAGGTAGAGCGTGGTCACGCCGTCGCGCTCCTTGCGCGTGCAGCGGCCCCAGGGCAGGCTCTTGAACGGGCTGGCCGACGTGCCGTAGATGGCCTCGCCGTTCGCGTGCATCCAGGCGCCGACCGCCTTCAGCCGCTCGACGGACGGGCCGGGGATCAGCCCCTCCCTTGTCGGCCCGACGTTCAGCAGATAGTTGCCGCCCTTCGAGGCGATGTCGACCAGGTTGCGGATGAGCGTCTCGGGGCTCTTCCAGTTGTTGTCGTAGCTCTTGTAGCCCCAGGTGTCGTTCATCGTCATGCAGGTCTCCCAGTCGCGGCCGGGATAGCCGGTAGCGGGGACGAACTGCTCCGGCGTCTCGGTATCGCCGGAGAAGCCGCCGCCGAGCCGGTTATTGTGGATGATGCCGGGCTGGAGCTTGAGCACCTCGATGAGCTGGGCGGCGCGCTCGCGGTTCATGTCGATGGGCGTATCCCACCAGAGCACGGAAATAGGGCCGTAGTGCGTAAGGATTTCGCGAACCTGAGGCACGGCGACGTTCTTGATGTACGCGTCCATGCTGCCGTTCTGCGCCGGGTCCCAGTGGCCGCCGGCTGCCGCTCCTCCGGGGTTGTTCCAGTCCTGCGCCTGCGAATAGTAGAAGCCGAGCCGGATGCCGTGGCGCTTGCAGGCGGCCGCCAGCTCCTTTAGCGGGTCGCGGCCAAAGGGCGACGCCTTGACGATGTTCCAGTCCGACGCCTTGGAGTCGAACATCGCGAAGCCGTCGTGGTGCTTCGAGGTGATGACGATGTACCTCATTCCCGCCTCTT
>DATGJU010000419.1:0-5752 GCA_035295045.1 Chthonomonadaceae bacterium | reverse complement strand
CCGCGCCCGCCGTGGCGCAAGAGAGCCCGTTTTCCACGCAGGACCCGCTGGCCAGGGCGCTCCAGACCGACCCGGTCTATGTCGGCAAGACGCTGCGCGATCAGATCGACGGCTCGGCGCTCGAGCAGATCGCGCAGCATGAGCCGCCGGACCGGCCGATGAAGATCGCCGTGCTGGAGACGCTCCCGCAGACCGGACGCGTTTACGGCACGGGTGCGCGGTACGCGAAAGCACTGCACGACTATCTTGGCCTGGGGCGTGGGACGCTGCTCATCGTGACGAAGCGCGGCCCGTTCATGGCGACGGACGCGCTCTCTACAAATCAGATCGACGATATCCTGCGCCATGAGAGCCCCATGATGCAGCGCGACCCGGTCCACGGCATCCAGGCGGCAGCATACGACGTCGATTCGCTCGTGTCGGGCGGCCAGGCGCCCGGCACCGCGAACCACCCACAGACCGACGGTTCGGCACCTGTCTTCGCGGGCGTAATCCTGTTCGTCATCGTCGCCGCGCTGATGGTCGGCGTGTTCGTCGCAGTTATCGTCGCGATTGCACGCGCGTCCGGTAAGAGCGCAGCGATGAAGGCGGCTCGGGCTCCGATCGCGCGGCTGCGCGGCCAGGTTGTCGATAGCCTGACCTATGTCGACACGTATCTCGACCTGCTGCCCGAATCCGCCGACGCCGCAAGCGCGCGCAGCGAGCGCCAGTCCGCCGCGGCGCTGCTGGAGCAGGCGGCGGCTTTCGCGCGGACCGCGCGCTCCGCGGCGGACCTGGGACGCGCGGAGGCGCTGCTGGAGCAGGCGAGCCAGTCCGCGGGACGCGCCAGGGCAGCGGTGGACCGGGCGACGGGCGGCACCGGCATGGCGGTCGGCCTGGACGGCACGGAATTCAAGGCGACGCCTGTCAACCAGAACGGGACGCCGAACATGATTGCGGCGCCGGTCATCGCCGGCCTGAACGCCGAGGATATTCCGCCCTCGGAGCGAGCCGCCTGCTTCTTCTGCTCGCGGCCGGCGCGGCTGCGGGACCTGACGCCAGTGACCGCGGCGATTGGCGGCCAGCGGCGCAAGGTGCTCGCCTGCGCCCAGGACGTCGAAGCGATCCAGCAGGGAGCCGCGCCCGCGGTCCGCACTGTGCAGGTCGGCGGCAAGGCCGTGCCCTGGTATCGCGCGCCCGCCTACGATCCGTACCGGGACTACGGCTACGCGGTCGGGTACGATCCCTACTATGGATATGGCTACGGCAGCGGCGTTCTCGACGGCATCTTTCTTGCCGAGATGCTCTCCGATCCCGCGCCGTTTGCATACCCGGTATTCGTGAATCCGTCCGGATACGCCACGACGGACCCGGGGCAGGCGGTGGTACCGGACATCGCCCCGGACCTGCAGGGAGCGGGATCGGCCGACTTCTTCGGAGTCGACGGCGGCTCCGACTTCGCCAACGGCCCGGACACGGCGGACTTCGGCGATACGTCCAGTGGCGATAGCGGCGGATCGGACAGCGGCAGCAGCGACTCGGGCGGTTGGGACGGCGGAGGCAGCAGCGATTCGGGCGGCTGGGACAGCGGCGGTTCCGATTCCGGCGGCGGAGACTTTGGGGGCGGAGGCGGCGACTTTTAGGCGGCGCACCGGTGCGGACGGTAGTCCTTTTGTTCATTCAGATTGGCGGCGTATTGGGCCGCGGAGGAGATTGATCGATGTCGACTTCGAGTGAGAGTGGACTTGCGGCGTTGCAGCGCGGCGATTTTGGGCGCGCGGCGCAGCTTCTGGAGGAGGCGTGCAGGCTGGACCCGTCGGATTACGCGTCGCGCCAGTACCTGGCCGCGGCGTACCAGAGCCTGGGCCGGTCGCATGAGGCGATCGACAGCCAGATCGCGGCCGTGACACTGCAGCCGGGAAATGCGCAGCTGCGCTACAACCTCGGCGTCCTCTTGGAACGGTCAGGGTACGTTCAGGAGGCAAAGCAGGCGCTCGAACAGGCGCTGCAGCTCCAGCCCGCGTACCCGCAGGCTTCGCAGGCGCTCGCACGCCTCACTGCGCCCCCCGCCCCCACGCTGGCGCCGCCCTTGGCCGGCCCACCCGCTTCGACGAGCCTGCACGCGGCCGGGTACGAGCTGCCTCACAGCGCCGCGCCGGGGCAGATGGCCCCTCCAGCCGCGGGACACTACCAGCCCTCAGCCGGCCCCTATCAACCGTCCGCGCCTGCGAGCCCTTACCAGGCGCCTGCTCCGTCCAGTCCGTACCAGGGGCCTCAGGCCTACGGCCAGCCGGTCCAGCCGCCGTCGCAATACTCCTCGGCGCCGACCTACACACCGGGCCACGCCTCCGTGCCGATGTACGGCGGCGGGCAGTCGTCGCCCTATGCGCTGCCGTCGAGCCAGGCGGGCGCTGGGATGCAGCCAGGAATGCAGATCTACGGCCAGCAGCCGGCCGGACCACGGTGCCAGTCCTGCGGCACGCCCGGGCCGGTGCGCCAGGTGAACTACAATCAGAACATCGGCGCGCTCGTAATTCGATATTCGAAGCGGATCGGCGGGAATATGTGCGAAACGTGCGCCTCGAAATACTTCTGGCAGTACACCGGCACCACGGCGCTGCTGGGCTGGTTCGGCTTCATTTCCTTCATCATCTCGCCGTTTATCGTCGTCGGCAACGTGTTTTCCTACATCAAGGGCGCGCCGAGCGTTGGGTCGAAGGCGCTTGCGCTCGGCCTGATGCTCCTCTGCTTTGTACCGCCGGTCCTGGTGGCCATCGCACTCGTGCCGTCCCACATGCATTAGCCGTCGGCGGTAGAGGCGTGGCTCGCGCAGGAGACGCTATTGCGCCGTTTGGCGCGAAGAGCGCGGCGAACTTCGACGTCTGGCGCGCGGCAGGCGCACCTCGGCGTTCGGCACGACACTGATCTGGCTCCCTGCGGCCGGCGCCGCTACTCCGAGAGGGCGAATTCGATCGCCTGCTCGAAGCCCATCGTCTGGCCGACAGCCCATTGCGCCTCAAAGCGGTCCTCGCCGAGGGCTGCGCGCACGGCTGCGATGTTGCGGTCATAGCCGAAGCGAAAGGCCGGCGGCACCGCCACGCCGATCTTTTCGCGCCAAGCAGCCGCGGCTCCCAATAGCACGGCGGCCGATTCCGTTTCGCCCTGCGCCCCCCCCAGGCTCCGGCCAACCCGTCCATGCAGAGCGCGACACTGATCTTGTGCCCGAGGCTGAGCGAAATGGACATTGCTTCCTTGAACAGGGCGCGCGCATCGATGAAATCGCCTGCGGCGATCCGAACCAAGCCAAGGCTATAGAGAGCGTTGAAGACGCACCATTTCTCGCCGACCTGCCGCGCGAGGCCGATGGCGCCTTCGCATTTATCTATAGCTGCGTCAAAGTCGCCCATGTGCAGCGCGACAAAGCCGAGATTGCTCAGCGCCAGCGCCTCGAGCCACACGTCGGACGCATGCCGGGCGAGCGCGTAGCACACGCCGAAGTTCTCCCCTGCAAACTCGAAGCGCCCGTCGAGGCTGCCGAGCACTCCCAGGATGATCCGTGCAACGCCCTGGGACCACCAATCTCCGGCGGCGCGCGCAGGCTCGAGGCAGCGCTGGCACGCGGTCTGCGCCGCACCGAGATCTCCCTGGAAATAGCAAATGACCCCCAGGCCGTTCAGGGCTTTGGCATACGCCGCCGACGATACGTTTCGATCAACGCGGCCCAGGGCGGCCGCAATTCGGCTGCGTCCCTCCTCCAGGTAGGATGAGAAGAACCAGAACCGCGTGAGGCAGCCCACAAGCCGAAGCTCAAGATCGAGCATTTCGGCGAAGCGCGCGCAAAACTCGACCGCCGAACGCAGGTTGCCGTGCTGCCCCTCCAGGCGCTCGATCCAGCGAGCCTGATCCGCCGTGAGGATTTCCGGCTCCGCGCGCTCTGCGAACTCCAGGTAGTAGCGGAGGTGCCGCAAGCGCACGCGATGTCCGATTCCCAGGGAGGTCAGCTTTTCCGCCGCGTATTGTCGGACCGTCTCCATCATCCGGTACCGCCCATCACCGCTCGGCGCTGTTTCGAATACCACCAGTGACTTGTCGACGAGGGCAGTCAAAAGGTCCAGGATTTCCCACTCCTCAAGAAGGGCGCAGTCCTGTCGGATAGAGCCCCCAACCGCTTCGGGAGTTGTATCACGCACGGCGGAATCGCCGGTTGAACGGGACCGCTGCGCGCGTTCGAGCGAACCCGCCTCAATCGCGTCGTGATCCGGGGCGTCGGTGCATACCGCCTCTACGGCCTCCATGCTCCACTCCCCGGCGAAGACGGCCAGCCGTGCGAACAGGCTCTTCTCCTTCGCATCCAGCAGTTCATACGACCAGTCGACGAGGGCGCGGAGCGTTTGCTGGCGAGGGAGCGCCGCGCGGCTGCCGCCCGTCAGGAGCCGAAAGGCGTTATCCAGGCGATCATGGATTTCCGGTATAGAGAGACTGCGTACGCGCGCTGCGGCGAGTTCGATGGCAAGGGGAATCCCGTCCAGCCTGCGACAGATGGACGCGATTGCGGGCGCTTCCGCATCGGACGGGACAAACGAGACTTGGGCGGATGCCGCGCGGTCGACGAAAAGGCGCGTCGCCTCGTAATTGGAGAGGCCGTCGCGCCGCAGCGCGTCGCCGCGATCCGGCATGGAAAGCGAAGGCACGCGATAGGCCTGTTCCCCCTGAGTTTTCAGGGCTTCCCGGCTCGAAGCCAGGAGCGTTATTCGCGCGCACCTCTTGAGGAGCGTATCCGCAAGGGAAGCCACGGCGGTCAGCAGGTGCTCGCAATTATCCAGTATGATCAGCAGCCGCTTTTCCTGCAGGACTTCGACAAGCGTTACGATCAGGGGACGCCCCGGCTCTTCGCGGACATTCAGAACCGCTGCGAGCGTCTGAACGACCAGCGAGGGATCGCTGACAGGCGCCAGCTCGATCAACCACACACCGTCGGGATAGGAATCGAGCAGCTCCGCGCCGGCCTGGAGGCTAAGGCGACTCTTACCGGTGCCGCCGCTGCCGGTCAGCGTAACGAGCCGCGAACCTTCGAGCAGCCGCTTCACCTCACCGATCTCGAGCTCGCGCCCAATGAACGATGTGACCTGCTGTGGAAGGTTCGTCGGAAGATAGTCCAGCGTTTTCAGGCGCGGAAACTCCTGATCAAGTTCGGCGTGGCAGACCTGCCATACCCTCTCGGGCGCGAGAAGATCCTTCAGCCTGTACTCTCCCAGGAATCGAAGGGTCGCACCCGCCGCAAGACTGTCTTTGACGAGGCCAAATGTCGATTCGGTGAGCAGGACCTGCCCTCCCGAGCCGGTTGAAAGCAGGCGCGCGACCCGGTTTAGCGACGGGCCGAAGTAGTCGCCGTCCCGTATCTCGGCGGCGCCGGTGTGAAGCGCTATCCGCGCGCGCAGCGGGCCTTCGGTCTCCCACTCGGCGTGTTCGAGCTCAAGCTGGGCCTCGATCGCGGCGCGCACGGCGTTGGCCGCGTCTTGAAACACCGCGCAGAACGCGTCGCCTACGGTCTTGAAGACCTGTCCGCCATTCGCTTCGATCGCCCCTCGCATTATCCTGTCGTGATGAGCGAGCGCGCGCTGCATCCGGTCAGGGTCCCGCTCCCACATCCGCGTGCTGCCCTCTATGTCCGTGAATAGAAAAACCGACGTGCCGCCGCGAAGGTTGTCCATTATGGTAGTCCAAATGCCAAGGGCTGCCGGTGGCGGGAGGCCCGATCAAGCATAGCTTGCCA
>DATGJU010000418.1:0-8378 GCA_035295045.1 Chthonomonadaceae bacterium | reverse complement strand
GACCGAGCGACACAGCGGCCTCCAGCTACTGCGGATCGCCGGCGGCTGGCAGCTGGCGACTCGGCCGGAGCACTCCGAGACGATCGCGCGGCTCATGTCGCGCGGCCAGTCCAAGCTTTCGCGCGCCGCCATGGAGACGCTGGCGATCGTCGCCTACCGGCAGCCAATCACCGCCCCGGAAATTGAGGCCGTCCGCGGCGTCTCGGCCGCCGGCGTGATCAAGACCCTCCTTGAGCGGCGGCTGATCCAGGAGATGGGCCGCAAGGAGACTCTCGGCCGCCCGATCCTATACGCAACTACGCCGGACTTCCTGCACTACTTCGGCATCGCGGACCTCGCGCAGCTCCCCGCCCTCGAGGCCGACGCGCCTTCCGCCGCCGTAGACGCGCAGGCCGTCGCCGACGGGACGGTTCCAAACGGCGCGGCGAGCAGGTGACCCGTGCAGATCGTCCCATCGAGCCCGCGGCCAAGACCTACGAGATCCTGTCGGCTCGCCCAGCGGACATCTCATACGGGTCTGCGACACCGCCAACCGCCCTCTCCCGGGCGCCCCGCCCGGCGGACCACATCTCCCAACGCCTCTATGCCGTTGGGCGGGCTGGGCGGACCTCGCCCCCTAAATCCCCCACTCCCAGGGAGCCTGACCGACCGTACGGGAGCGGGGGGTTGGGGGCGAGGTTGCTTTTTGCCGGCGGCTGGGATACAATAAACCGGCCGCTGGAATTTTCGTTTCAAATAATATGCGAGAACTGATTAACCGTCCACGTCGTCTAAGACGTACGGAGCTGCTGAGGCGCCTGGTCCGGGAGACCAAGGTCACGGCGGACGACCTGCTCTATCCGATGTTCGTGAGTGAGGAGTCCGAGAGCCGAGAAATCCCGTCGATGCCGGGCGTCCACCGCTTCAGCCTGGATGACCTCTGCCGCGAAGCCGAGAAGGTAGTGGCGCTCGGTCTTCCGGCCGTTATGCTGTTCGGCATTCCGTCCGAAAAGGACGCGCTAGGAACGGCAGGGTATGCTCCCGATGGCATCATCCCCAGAGCGATCGGGGCGATCCGCAAGGCGGTCGGTGATTCCCTCCTCATCGTCCCCGACGTGTGTTTGTGCGAGTATACGTCCCACGGCCACTGCGGCGTGATCGTGGACGGCGACGTTGCGAACGATCCGACGCTGGCCCTGCTCGCGCGCGCGGCCGTGAGCTACGCGGCGGCGGGCGCCGACATGGTCGCGCCCTCGGACATGATGGACGGCCGTGTCGGAGCCATCCGCGAGGCGCTCGATTCGAACAATTTGAGCCACGTACCAATAATGGCCTATAGCGCCAAATTCGCGAGCGGATTCTACGGCCCGTTCCGGGAGGCGGCGGACAGCGCGCCGCAGTTTGGCGACCGGCGCTCTTACCAGATGGACCCGCCGAACCGGCGCGAGAGTCTGCGCGAGATCGCGCTGGACGTCGACGAGGGCGCCGACATCGTGATGGTCAAGCCGGGCCTGGCCTTCCTGGATATATTGCGGGAGGCGCGGGATAATTTCGACCTGCCGCTGGCCGTATACAACGTATCGGGCGAGTACAGCATGGTCAAGGCGGCGGCCGGCAACGGCTGGATCGACGAGGAGCGGGTCGTATCCGAAATCCTGACGGCCTTCAAGCGGGCCGGCGCGGACATCATCCTGACCTACCACGCGGTGGACTATGCGCGCTGGCTGCGGCGTTAGGCCTTGCGCGCTGCATCGGGGCCCAGCGGCACGTCATTTCGTAGCACTTAGAATGGGGCAGAACGTTGGCTGGCGGAGGTTAGGAACCCTTTCTTAATGATCGACCAGGTCATAGCGGGACGGTATAGGGTCGGCGAGCAGCTTGGGAGCGGCGGCATGGGCATCGTGTACCGTGCGCACGACCTCAAGCTGCGTCGCGACGTCGCGCTCAAGGTGATCGCTCCCGCCCTCGTGGAGGACGAAGAGGCGCGCGCCCGGTTCCTACGCGAGGCGCAGGCGCTGGCCGGTCTCTCGCATCCGAACATCGTCACGGTATTCGACCTCGCCGAGGATACCGATATCGGGCTCGTGTTCATCGTGATGGAGCTCCTGAACGGTCTGCCACTGCGCAGGCACATCACCAACCCGCAACGGCCCCCATTTTACGATATGGCCGTCCAGGTCTGCAAGGCGCTGGAGCACGCGCACGACCACGGCATCCTGCACCGTGACATCAAGCCGGAGAACATCTTCGTCTGCAACGACGGGACGATCAAGCTGATGGACTTCGGCCTGGCCCGGCTGGTGGACGGCGCGACGGTCAACAGCTCGACAGTGGTGACCGGGACGATCGCGTACATGTCGCCGGAGCAGCTTCGCGGCGGCCACCTGGACGCGCGCGCCGATCTGTACGGCCTAGGGGTGCTCTTCTACGAGTACCTGTGCGGCTACACGCCGTTTATGTCGGACAGCGCGGGCACGATGCTGCTGAAGCACCTGACGGAAAAGGCGCCCTCGCTGCGCACGCGCGTCCCCGCTGTCTCCGCGGAGCTGGACGGCCTGATCGGCCTGCTGCTCTCCAAGGACCCGGACGACCGCTACGCCTCCGCGGCCGTGCTGCGCGACACCCTGGAGCGAATACACGCCCGCGCCTCGACAGTTGCCGCGCAGATCGCCGCCCCCACGTCGGCAGGCCCTGCAATGCCGGCGATGATCGTCCCCGTCGCGGCACCGGCCGGTCCTCCGATTGCGGCCGGGCCGGCGATGCCGATCCACCCGTCGTATGCGAACGGCCTCACGATGCCTGCTCGGCGGCCCGTTCCGCCGCGCACCCGCTACACGCCGCCGAAGCCGCAGACCGGCCTCTCGCCGGAGATGCGAACGCTGGCGCTGTTCTTCGCGGTGGTTCTCGTGGCGCTCGCGGTTTACGCGGTCGGCGAGGCGTTCCACTACATGTCGCTGCGACCGGCGGAGCCTCCCAAGAAGCCGGTGCAGGCCTCCAAGTCGGTCCGCGCGCACGCCTCGGCCGAATCTGGCGATCACCGGCGCGCCCGCCGGCGCCCGCCCGCCGGCCACGAAGAGGCGGCCGCGACTCCGGCCGGTCCGGCGGATTCCGACACGCCGTCGGATGCCGAGGAGCCCGCGCCAGCCGGCGACGCCGCAACCGACCACCCCGCCGACGACGGTCCCACCGACGACAAGTCCAAATCCTCCGACTCCGACGCCAACGGGGTTTAGCCGACTAGAGCTCGCCCGTAGTCTGTTCGTAGTTGCGCTCGGGCGACGGAATGAATTCCTTCGCTGTACGGCCTATGGCCCCGTGTCCCTGCGGGACACCAATGCCTCCGCGTGATCTACGAAGTGACTCGGAGCAGCTACTTAGCGTTCGCCCCGCAGGTTTCCCAACGCGCCCCGTCGAACTACTTCCAGACAGATTTCCAATTCAAAACCGAGGGAGCGAGCGATGAAACTGGTGCGGTTCGAGGCGGACGGCCGGCGCGCGATTGGTGCATTCCTGGACGAGGACCAGGTCGTGGTGGACCTGGCGCTCGCGGCGGGCGAGGGAGAAGAGGCGCAATTCCCTGCGTCCATGGCGGAATTCCTCGCGCGCGGCGATGCCGGACTGCTCGACGCAGTCGCGGCGGTCCAGCGGGCAGCCGCCGATTCGACCTGGCCGGTTAAGAGCGTCCGCCTGCTCGCGCCAATCGGTGACCCCAATAAGATCCTCTGCATCGGCCAGAACTACAAGGACCATTGCGAGGAGCAGAACCAGCCGCTGCCGGAGCGCGCCATCCTTTTCGCGAAATACTCGACCGCGCTCAACGACCCTGACGGCGTGGTGCGGCTGCCGCGCGTCACCACGCAGGTGGACTACGAGTGCGAGCTCGCGGTGGTGATTGGCGGCAAAGGCGGCGGCGGGCGCGACATCCCGGAGGCGGAAGCGCTGAACCACGTCGCCGGCTACATGTGCTCCAACGACGTCTCCGCGCGTGATATCCAGCTCGATCCGCGCGAGAAGCAGTGGATCCGCGGCAAATCTCCCGACGGCTTCTACCCGATCGGCCCTTGGCTCGTGACGCCGGACGAGATTCCCGATCCGCACGACCTGGACATCAGCCTGACTCTCAACGGCCAGGTCCGTCAGAGCTCGAACACCTGCAACCTGGTGTTCAAGATCCCCTATCTTATCGCCAACCTGTCGGAAACGATGACGCTGCTGCCCGGCGACATCATCTCGACCGGCACGCCCGGCGGCGTCGGCATGTACAGCAAGCCGCAGGTCTTCCTGAAGCCCGGCGACACCATGACGGTGACGATCGCGCGGCTCGGCTCGCTGACCAACACCGTCGCATAAACGGCCCGGCGGGCGCGGAGGCGCGCGCTACCGATTCTGGCGGGCACGGACGGCCATACGGCTCCGCCGGACCCGCGCTGCCCGTGCGGTTCTCGTGAATTATCCAGGTTACGGGGGGCGAACCGCCCCGGCCGCTCATCTTCCCGACCGGATCGTGTCGTTAGCCGCGGAGATGGCCCTCAACTGGTAGGCGCGCTCGTTCGATGCAGTCACGTTCCAGATGGCCTCCTGTCCGGCAAAGTCGAACACCCAGAGCGCGGCGAACGGCGCCCCGGAGTCCAGGACGGCCTGGAGCCTGTCGTCGAACGCCGCCCTGGATCGATCGCCGGCGCCCTCCGCGCCGAATTCGCCGATGAAGAGCGGCTTCCTGCGGTGGCGGGCGTACTCCGCGATGGCGCGGAGCTGTTTCGAGCTCTCCTTGTAGAAGTGGACGCTCACGACGTCGATCGGCTGCGGGTTCACCTCGTCCAGTAGGGCCGCCTGCAGGACGGCCGAGTCTGGCGCCCAGGTGTGCTCTTTCCAGTTGTGCCATGCGGAATCCCGGGGCATGCTGTCGCCCGTCTCGACGATGCGATACCGATCGTACTTGCGCACCTCCATCGCAAAGGAGGCGTAGGCCGCGTGAAGCGCCGCGTAGCCGATCTCGTCCTTCGCGGTCCGTACAGAGGGCGTGCCGAGCGACGGCGCTATCGCGGGCCGGTGCTCCACGGCGTTGGGAAGGTCCGCGGCCAGGCAGTACTCGTTGCCGAACTCCCAGCCCCAGACCGCGGGATCGGCGCCGCAGTGTTTGACGAGGTCCCTTACATAATGCCGCATGTATGTCTGCGTCCTGCTCTTCGGATCGCCCCACGCGGACACCGGCTCGCCGACGGTGTCCGGCACGGTCGCCAGGTACCAGAAGCAGCTCAGAATCAGCCCGATGCGATGCCTGCGCGCGCTGCGCAGCACCGCGTCGAAGCGCCGAAAGAACTCCTGCTTATCGTCGAGATAGAGGCGCTGTTCCGTCGGCCAGTAGCCGCCGGCCATGATCCGGCAAAACGGAATCCTGGCCTCTTCCAGCGTCTGAAACCCGGCCTCGTAGCCGGTGTCGCGCGGATTTGCGAGCGTGCGTGCAAACGCGTCGAAGTAGTTCACGCCGATGCCACGGAACGGCTTCCCATCTTTCTGCAGCGTGCCGGTCCTATCCACAGTCAGACCCTGGCCTCCCGCAGGCGCGGATGACGAGCCGATTAGCGTCAGAAGGAGCACTAGTAAGGACGTCCATTTGCGCATAGTACGTATCCTGCCGGGTATTCTAGCCATATGAAACAAGCACTCTTTGTCGTCCTGCTGCTCGTCGCCCTGCCCGCGGCGGCGAAGGCGCCGTCCGCGATCGCGTCCGACGCCGACGTCCGGCGGATGGTCCACGAAATCCGGCCGGAGAACATCGAGGCGACGATCAAGAAGCTCGTCAGCTTCGGCACGCGCAACACGCTCTCTGCGCAGGAAGATCCTAAGCGCGGCATCGGCGCGGCGCGGGACTGGATCTACGGCGAGTTTCAGGGCATTCGCGAGGCTTCGGGCGGCCGGCTTATGGTCGAGAAGCAGAGCTTCACGCAGCCGCCCGTCGCGCGCGTGCCGCGCCCCACCGTGCTGACGAACGTGCTGGCGACGCTGCCGGGCGACCTGCCGGCCGACGAGCAGCGCTATGTCATCGTCAGCGGCCACTACGACTCGATCTGCTCCAACCCGATCGACGCCGTGCGCGACGCCCCCGGCGCCAACGACGACGCCTCCGGCACGGCGGCCGTCCTGGAGATGGCACGCGTGATGGCGCCTCATCGCTTCCACGCGACGATCGTCTTTGCCTGCGTCGCCGGCGAGGAGCAGGGCCTGCTCGGCTCAACCTACTTCGCGGAGTACGCCAAGAGCCACAACTGGCGGGTCGAGGCGATGTTTACCAACGACATCATCGGCAGCTCGCACGGGGCCAACGGCATCCACGACGACCGCTCGGTGCGCGTCTTCTCCGAGGGCATACCCTCCACCGAGACGGAGGCCGAAGCGCGGACGCGCCACTCCGTGGGCGGCGAGGAGGATTCGCCTTCGCGCCAGATCGCGCGCTTCATCAAGGAGTCCGCGCGCAAGTTCGTGCCGGGAATGCGGGTCACGCTGATCGCGCGGCGGGACCGCTACCTACGCGGCGGCGACCACATCCCCTTCAATGAGCGCGGTTACGCCGCCGTCCGGTTCACGGAGCCGAACGAGGACTATCGCCACCAGCACCAGAACGTGCGCACCGAATACGGAGTGCAGTACGGCGACCTGCCGGAGTTCGACGACTTCCCGTACATCGCCAACGTCGCGCGCGTCAATGGGGCGGCGCTCGCCTCGCTCGCGCTCGCGCCGGACGCGCCCGCCGGCGCCGGCCTCGTCACCAGCCGCCTCACAACGGACACCGACCTGGTCTGGCGCGCCAGCGCGGAGCCGGGCGTCGTTGGCTACGAAATCGTCTGGCGGGACACGACGGCGCCAGACTGGGAGCACGCCGTCGCGGTGGGCAACGTGACGAAATACACGATGAAGGGCCTCTCGAAGGACAACTACCTGTTCGGAATCCGCGCGGTCGACGCCGCGGGGCGGCGAAGCCCGGCGTCCTATCCGCGGCCGGTGCGGTGAGCGGCAGCTGGCAGCTGTTCGCTGGTTCCTGGTTGCGCGGTTCCTGGTTGGTGGTTGATGGTTCTAAAATGGCCCGCTGTTCGCTCTATCGAGCTAACAGCGGGCCTTGTCCGGACCTACATCCGAGGAGGCGGAGTTACCGCAGGAGCGCGAGGACCTGCTGGGGCGCCGAGTTGGCCTGCGCCAGCACGGAGGTCGCCGCCTGCTGGATGATCTGGTTCTTCGTCAGGTTGACCACCTCGGCCGCTACGTTGGTGTCGCGGATCTGGCTGGTTGAGGCCTGCAGGTTCTCCACGCCGACGCCCAGGTACTGGACTGTCGTGTCGAGCGTGTTGGTCTGGAAGGCGCCCAGATTGGCGCGTAGCTGCGAGACCTGGCCGATCGCCTCGTCGGTGATCTTGAGCGCATTGTTGGCGCCCGTCGCCGTGGTCACGTCGATGAGCGAGAGGTTGCTGCCCGCGACGCTCGTGTTGCCCAGGTTGGTCGTCCGGATGTTGCCCAGGCTCGTGCTGACCGTCTGGCCGGCGTTCGCGCCGACCTGGAACTGCACCGCTCCCGCCGTCACCGTGGCTGCCCCATCGTTGGAGGTCGCCGTGGTGTTGCCGGCCTCCGTCAGCAGGATCGAGTTGCCATAGTTGTCGGTCGCTCGCAGGCCGCTGTCCGTGGACGACCGGCCGCCGACGAACGTGGAGGAGGTCGTCTGCACGGCGCCGTTGACCAGCGTCTGCGCCTGGACGGTGATCGTGGCGTTCAGGCCGGTCGCGCTCAGGCTGTTGGTGGCGCCCGTCGAGACCAGGTTGGCGCTCTCCGCCTCGTTGATCTTGTAGTTGCCGCCATAGCTCTGCTGCGTCAGGACGACCGAGCCGGAGCCGTTGCCGAACGTGAAGTTCGCGGATACGCCGGTCGAGCCGGACAGGTTGTTGATCTTGTTGATCAGCGTCTGGACCGTGTCGGAGCCGCTGACCGAGATCGACTGGCCGTTCAGGACGATGCTGCCGCCCGAGCCGGTCGTCGTTCCATTGACCGTGGAGATACTGGCGTTGATGCTGGCATAGGTCGCAGTGCCGACGGCCTGCGCCCGTGTGGCCGCATTGTTGACGGTGATGGTGACGGGTCCGCTCTGCGTGGAGACGCCGCCGAACGTGCTGCCGATGGAGGCGCCCGCAACCGCCTTGGTATCGACTACCGAGGCCGTGGTGCCGGACGTGCCGTCTAGCAGGTTCTTGTTGCCGAACTGCGTCTGCTCCGCGATGCGCTCGATCGATTGGACCGCCGAGGAGATCTGCGTCTGGTCGGCCTGGACGGCCACCTGGTCGTTGACGCCGGTGTTGGCCGCGTGCACCGCCAGGGTTCGGACGTTGCGCAGCAGGTCGCTTACCGTGCTGAGAGCG
>DATGJU010000417.1:0-9728 GCA_035295045.1 Chthonomonadaceae bacterium | reverse complement strand
GGGCGAGGAGCTGGCTATCCTCGCCAGACTGTGCGACGGTCCCGGCTGCTTCGTGGCGGGCACGCCGGTGCAGACGATCGTTCGCGGCGAGGACGGCCGGTTCCACCTGCTCGTCAAGCCGATCGAGAAAGTGCATCAGGGCAATCTCGTGCTCGCCCGCGACGAGAAGACGGGCAGGACGCAGGTCCGCAGGGTGCTGCGCACAACGGTCCGCCACGTGGACAAGGTGCTCGCCGTAGCGCTGGCGGATGCGAAGACGCACAAGGTGGTCGAGCGCATCACCGCAACGCGCGAGCATCCGTTCTACGTGCGGGGCAAGGGCTTCACGCCGGCAGGCGGCTTGGCCGTCGGCAACGCCATCGTAACGCGGGCTGGGCCGCGGCTCGTGGTACAATCCGTCACGTGGCGTCGGAGAGCCGAGGGCTACACCGTCCACAACTTCGTCGTCGAGGACGATCATAGCTACTTCGTCGGGACCCACGGCGGCGGGGCGTGGGTGCATAATCCGCCATGCTGGCGCATCCATACTGTTGCTCCTGACTGGGCGGTTAAGGGGGCGCACATCACTTACGACGGCGTCGAGCTTGCAGTCCGTCCCGCCGCTGATGGTGCAATTGTGTTCAAGCCGGTGTTTAGCGGCGGCGGCCGCGCCGCGGATGCAGCCGCTGCGGACGCGCAACAGTTGCTCGGAGATCGTGAGTTCGTCACCCGAATGCTGGACCGCGTTCGGGCCGCAAAGCCATATGTTACGCAATTTCCAAATGACGGTGGCGTGGGGAGGTCATACGAGCTTCACTTTCTCGAACACGCACTCCAGCAACTTGCGGGCCAATGAACGGAGGCACGCAAATGCGATTGGCCCTTCGCACCTTCATAGAAACTGGGCGGTTCGGAGAGCTGCCGCGCCACCCGACCAGAACGCAGATCGTTCAGGCGCTTGGGGCGCCAGAAAGGGTTGGCGGAGTGTCGCGCCGGCACCGCAGCCCAACCATACATCGGTACGGCGACGTCGAGTTTCACTTTAGTCGGGCGGCGCCCGATGTCTGTGTACGCGTCTATGTCGAATGGCCGGAATGGGACCGTGCGGTCCGGTTACCGGCACGATGCGAACTGACGGAATGGGACCTGCCGTCCCGCCCGACAATCCAGGACGTGGAATCGTATCTTTCCGAGCGTAGCATCGCTAGTGACGCACTTCGTAGGCATCCGGGATTGCCGCCAAGTTTGACGGTTCCAACAAGTGGAGCCACGTTCATATTCGATGACGGGGGTACGTTGTCGTCGATATCGGTCGGCGCGTAATCAGAGAATCTGCCGGACGTTGGATGGGCTCCGACCTGAATGGGTAACCGAGCAACACCTGGGGTGCAGCCGGCCATACCCTCTGACACGGCGCGTTCAGCGCCTCCGGGGCGGGCCTCCCCGCCTGGCAGCGCGCCCTGGACGCGCCCTCGGTCCTGCTGCCGATGGTGCACGGCGCCACCGCGCTTGGCGATGCGGCCAAGTTCATTGAAGAGGGCGAGGAGCTGGCGGTCCTTGCCAGGCTGTGCGACGGTCCCGGCTACTTCGTGGCGGGCACGCCGGTGCAGACGATCGTTCGCGGCGAGGACGGCCGGTTCCACCTGTTGGTCAAGCCGATCGAGCGCGTCCACAAGGGCAACCTCGTGCTCGCCCGCGACGAGAAGACGGGCAGGACGCAGGTCCGCAGGGTGCTGCGCACCACGGTCCGCCAGGTGGACAAGGTGCTCACCGTAGCGCTGGCGGACGCGAAGACGCACAAGTTGGTCGAGCGCATCACCGCAACGCGCGAGCATCCGTTCTACGTGCGGGGCAGGGGCTTCACGCCGGCAGGCGGCCTAGCCGTCGGGAACGCGATCGTAACGCGGGCTGGACCGACGCTGGCGGCACGATCCGTCACGTGGCGCGGGCCCGCCGAAGCCTGGGCGTCCGAAACAGCCCGGCGGCGCGGACGAGCGCACCATGCCCGGACTCAGCAGCGCCCACGCCCTGCGAAGGCCCGGCCGCCGCAACAGTGCGCCCGCCGCAGGCCCGGCCTCCGCCACAATACGCCCGCCGCGGGGCAGGAGAGAGGGACATGGACCAGTTCTTTAGCCGATGTCGCCTTCCAAACCTCATGATTCCAACTAAAAACAAAAATAAGTCGCGCTCCTCATCCCGCGCGGGCCTGTCCGCGCGCCGTCACCCGCTAGCGACGCTGCTGGCGCTCGTCGCCCTGCTCCTCTGCCTCGCCGCCCAGCAGCCTGCCGGCTGGCTGGATCGACCGCCCGTCGGCGACGACGGAAAGGGCGTCGGAAAGCCCATCGCGCGCCGCGTGCTCGCCCTCTACTATCCCTGGTACGCCACGCCCGCCGTCAGCCGGCGCTGGGCGCACTACGACGGAGTCGAGCCGGCCAACAAGCGCATCGTCAGCCACGCGCACTACCCCGCCGGCGGTCCCTACGACAGCACGGACCCCGCGGTGATCGAGCGCCATCTGCGGCAGGCGAAAGAGGCCGGCATCGATACCCTCGTCTGCAGTTGGTGGGGCCGGCAGGACACGACCGACAGGGCTATTCGCCTCCTGATCGACCGCGCGCCCGCCCACGGTCTCACCGTCTGTATCTACTGGGAGCGCCTGCAGCCGCAGCCCGACCGTCTCGCCGCAACGGCCGATCTCGCCTACCTGCTCCGGACCTTCGGCAGCAAGCCCGGCTGCCTGCGCCTCTCCGGCAAGCCCGTCCTCTTTCTCTATGCCGGCCTCTGCAGGAGCCTTCCCGCCTCCGAATGGGAGCAGGCCCTCGGCGCCGCGCAGTCCCGCTACCTGGCCGGGTTCATCGCGATCGGCTCCGGCGACCGGCTGGCCGACGCCCTGCTCTGGGACGGCCTGCACGCCCTCGACATCGACGGACCGATGCAGCAGAAGGACCCCGCCGCCGCCGCCGCCCTGCTGCACGAGCGCTTCCTGCCCGCAAACCGGCTCGCCCGCCGGCTCGGGCACATCGCGATCGAGACGGTCATAGCCGGCTACGACGATCGCAAGTCCAACGCCACCAGCGGCATCCCCCGCCGCAGCTTTGTCGACCGCGCGGACGGCGCCCTCTACCGCGCGCTCTGGAGCCAGGCCATCGCCGACCAGCCGGACTGGATCCTCCTCGACTCCTTCAACCAGTGGCACAACGGCACGGAGATCGAGCCTAGCGCAGAGCTCGGCGACCGCTACCTGCGCCAAACCGCCGAACAATCCGCCACGTTCAAGCGGTAGCTGGTAGCTGGTTCCTGGTTCCCGGTTAAATGCATGGGCCGGCAACCAGGAACCAGGAACCAGGAACCGGGAACCGCCCGAGTCCGTCCAGATACCAGGAGGGCGTATGAAAGCGATACAGGTGCGGGAGTTCGGCGGGCCTGAGGTGCTGCAGCTCGTGGATGTGCCGGACCCGAAACCGGCCGCCGGGCAGGTGCTCGTGCGGGCGCACGCGGTCGGCGTCAACCCGGTGGAGACCTACGTTCGGTCGGGCAATTATCCCAAACTGCCGCCGCTTCCCTACACGCCCGGCGCGGACGCGGCCGGAGTCGTCGAAGCCGTCGGCGAGGGCGTCTACACGGTTGCGCCGGGGGAGCGCGTCTACATCTACGGCTCCCTCACCGGCGCCTACGCCGAGCGGATCCTGTGCGAGCCCTCCCAGGTCCACCCGCTGCCGGATCGCGTGTCGTTCTCGCAGGGCGCCGGCGTCGGAATCCCCGTCGGGGCGGCGTGGCGGGCGCTCTTCTATCGCGGCAAGGCGCAGCCCGGCGAGACCGTGCTCGTGCACGGCGCGTCCGGCGCCGTCGGGATCGCCGCGGTCCAGCTCGCGCGCGCCGCCGGCCTCACCGTCATCGGCACCGCCGGCAGCGAAGAGGGGCGCGCGCTCGTTCGCGAGCAGGGCGCGCATCACGTCTTCGGCCACGATGTGACCGACGATCCACCGGCGCTCGCGAAGGCGTCCAGCGGGCGCGGTGTCGATCTGATCATCGAGATGCTCGCCAACAGGAACCTGGCGAAGGACCTGGGCGCGGTCGCCCGGCAGGGCCGGATCGTCGTCGTCGGGAGCCGCGGCCCAATTGAGATCGATCCGCGCATGACCATGTCGAACGAAGTCAGCATACTCGGCATGACGATCACGATCGCCACGCCGGAGGAGCTGCGCGCCATGCACGCCTCCATCGGCGCCGCGCTGGAGGCCGGCACGCTCCGCCCGATCGTCGCCGAGGAGATGCCGCTCGCCGACGCGCCCCGCGCGCACGTCGCGGTCATGGAGAGCGACAAGCCCGGCAAAATAGTCCTGCGCCCATCGCAATAGGCTGGAACCATGAGAACCATACGAGCCGCGGATTCCGGCGCCGCCGCGCCGGAGAACGAGATCGCTACGCAGTGCCGGGACGCCGCCCGGCCGCTGCGCGCGCCGCGGGACCTCGACCCGCTGATGGAGCAGATCGGCGATGCGCGCTGCGTGCTCCTCGGCGAGGCCTCGCACGGCACCTCCGAATACTACGTCTGGCGAACGTGGCTCACGCAGCGCCTCATTCGCGAAAAGGGCTTCTCCTTCATCGCGGTCGAGGGCGACTGGCCCGACTGCTACCGCGTCAATCGCTTCGTGAAGGGCTATCCCGACGCGGGCGCGACCGCGCGCGACGTGCTGGCCGAATTCAGGCGCTGGCCGACCTGGATGTGGGCCAACTGGGAGATCGTCGCGCTCGCCGAGTGGCTGCGCGACTGGAACGCCGGCCGCCCGGAATCGGACCGCGCCGGCTTCTACGGCCTCGACGTCTACAGCCTTTGGGACTCGATGGACGCCGTGATGCGCTACCTGGAACGCGTGGACGGCGCGGCGCTGGAGGCGGCCCGCCGCGCCTTCCGCTGCTTCGAGCCGTATGGGGACGATGGGCAAGACTACGCACGCAGTACGGTCGCCCTCATCCCGGAAAGCTGCGAAGAGGACGCCGTAGCGATGCTGGCCGCCCTGCGTCGCGAACAGCCGGACCCGCGGCAGGACGGCCGCGAGGCCTTCTTCGTCGCCGAGCAGAACGCCCTTATCGTGAAGAACGCGGAGACCTACTACCGCGCCATGGTGCGCGGCGGGCCCCACTCCTGGAACGTGCGGGATCGGCACATGGTCGAGACCCTGGACCGGCTGATGCGCTTCCACGGGCCGCAGGCAAAGGCGGTGGTCTGGGAGCACAACACGCACGTCGGCGACGCGTGCGCCACCGGCATGGCGGCCGACGGCATGGTGAATGTGGGCCAGCTCGTGCGCGAGGCCCGCGCGCCCGGCGAGTGGTTCGTCGTCGGCTTCGGCTCCTACCGCGGCAGCGTCATCGCCGGCCGCCAATGGGGCGCGCCGATGGAGCGCATGCCCGTCCCGGAGGCGCGCGCCGGCAGTTGGGAGGATCTCCTGCATCGGGCTGGCCCGACCGATAAGCTGCTGCTCATGGACGAGCTGAGGCGCCGCTCCGGCGATCACGAGCCGCACGGCCACATCGGGGCGGACCGACGCGCGGACGGCGGCCCGGCCTCGGAGCACGTCACGCGCACCGCACAGCGCCGGACCGGAGCCGAGAGCGCGGGCGAGCGGAGCGCATCCCAGGCCGCGCACCACAACGGGGGAGCAGCCAGCGGCCGCCCGCTGCCAGCGAGCCGCTGCCAGCTGCCGGTAAGCGAGCCGCGCGGCCATCGGGCGATAGGAGTGGTCTACCAGCCGGCATTCGAGCAGTGGGGCAACTATGTGCCGACAGTGCTGCCGGACCGGTACGACGCGTTCCTATACATAGACGAGACCCACGCGCTGCACCCGCTGCACATTCAGCCGAGTGCGGACGCCGAGCCGCCGGAGACCTATCCCTGGAACGTATAGCCCAACCCGAGGGCGACATCTCGACGGAAGTCCTGATCGTCGGCGCCGGCCCGACCGGGCTCTCGCTCGCCTGCCAGCTTGCCCGATATGGCGTCGACTTCGTTGCGCTGGAGAAACGCGAGGGCGTCACTCCCTTTTCCAAGGCGCTGGGCGTCCACGCCCGCACGCTCGAAATCTACGAGCAGCTCGACCTCGCCAAGACCGCGGTCGCGCAGGGGACGCTCATCGAAACGCTCCGGCTGTACCAGGGCGGGGTCGAGCGCGGCGAGCTCGATCTGGCCGGCGTCGGCGAAGGCCTGAGTCCCTATCCGTTCGTCCTTGTGCTGGAGCAGAGCCGCAACGAGGCGCTCTTGTACGAGTACCTCCGCGCGCACGGCCGCGACGTATACTGGAACTCGGAAGTCCAGAGCATCGCGCAATCCCCGGACGGAGTCACCGCGCGCTGCATCGATCCGGCGGGCATCTCCCGGACGGTCCGGGCCTGGTATCTGGTGGGCTGCGACGGACCGCGCAGCGTGGTTCGCGAAAATCTCGACATCGGTTTCGAAGGCAGTACCTTTGAGCGTATCTTCTACGTAGCCGACGTGCAGATCGACTGGCAGCTCGGCCACGACGCGCTCATCCTGTGCATGACCGAGAACTCCATCGTCGCCTTCTTCCCGATGCGGGGCGCCCGCCGGTTCCGGATCGTCGGCGCGTTTCCGGAGGGCCTCGATCGGAACGAGGGCGAAATCGTCTACCCGGAGATCGAGCGGCGGATCAAGCAGGAGTCTGAGATTGCGCTCGAGGTCTCGCACGTCAACTGGTTCTCGACCTACAAAGTCCACTCCCGGCACGCGAGCCGCTTCTCCTCGGGCCGCTGCTTTCTCGCGGGCGACGCGGCGCACGTCCACACTCCCGCCGGCGCGCAGGGCATGAACACCGGAATCCAGGACGCCTACAACCTGGCCTGGAAGCTGGCGTACGTCCTGCATCGGGGCGCGGGACCGGAACTTCTGGAGACTTACAACACCGAGCGACTGGAGAACGCGAGGAACCTGCTCAAGACTACGGACCGCATGTTCAGCCTGGCAGCCGGCTCCGACTGGCTGGAAAACGTGGTCCGCACCACGATCCTGCCTCCGCTCGCAAGCGTGCTGCTGCACGTCGAGCCCGTCCGCAGGCGCTTCTTCTCGCTCATCTCGCAGATCGGCATCGAGTATCGGCACAGCGCGCTCAGCGATTCCAGCGGCGACCACGGCTTCGCGGTCCGCGCCGGCGACCGCATGCCCTATTTCCGCGTGGGGGGCGCCAGCGTCTTCGACCGGCTGCGCGCGCCGAAATTCCACCTGATCTTCTTCGGCGACGCTGCGGCCGGCGCGCCGCTCCACGCCCGTTTCGCGGACGGCGTCGATCTCTACGCCCTGCCGCTGGACGACGCAGCCAAGTCCGCCTTCGGCACGGACCGGCCCTTCTCCGTGCTGCTCCGTCCCGACAACCACATTGCCCTCCTCGCGCGCGGCCAGGACAGCGCCGCCATCAATCGGTACCTGGCGCGATCCTGAACCGATCGCAAGTCAACAGCATTGATCGGACAGCCAATAGCCGAGGTGCAGGTATATGGACAGCAAAGAGCAGCAAGAGCAATGCCAAAGGGACAGGGCGGCGAAACGGACGAGGGCGCGAAAGGCACGACCGCATATTGTGGAAATGGACAGCAAGGGCGACATTGTCGCAGGAGTCAACCGCAGGTAGTGAGAAGCCTCCGGACGGAATCGAACCGTCAATCATCTCGTTTGCTGCGAGAGCCGTTTCCCAATTCGGTACGGGGGCTGGTAGCTGGTATTCGGCAGCTGGTAGCTAGCAACACCGAGTTCAAATTCCGCGATCCAAAACCGAACGTCCTTGGTCCGGGTCGAACGGACGGCCTCCACCTTCGCAGAGTGGCGCTCTATTCCACTGAGCTACAAGGACCAACCTCAAACGGAGATGCTGCGCGTATGGGCATCCACGAATTCACCTCCCGAGAATCTCTGTGCCTATGCGCCTCAAGCGAAGCGGGTGGTTAGTATTCTATCCATTCGCAGGGAAGGGTTCGAACCTCCATTAACCTTCGCGGTCTCTACGTTCAGAGCGTAGGATGTTGCCATTACACCACCTGCGATCAGTTCTATCTGTTGCCGTTCGGGCCGTCGCCCGTGCAGCCATCCATACACCCATGACAGGACCGACCGGCAAAAGATTGCACCCGAGGCAGCCGTTCGCAGACATGCCGCGAACACGAGCGGGAACGGCCGGATGAGCTTTACGGCCTACGACTACCGGCCGACCCGACCGGGGCCGAGCGACGACGCGCTCTGGAGCGCTCTGGGCGATCCGGCTGAGATTGCGATCGGCCGGGTCTGGCGGGCCAATTGAGAATGAGGGCGAACGCCGGGAAGGGGCGGGCGCGCCGATGCCGGGCTGGGCTCGACGGAACCCGCGGGCGGCCCAAAGCGTAACCGTGATGGCCGCGGGATCGTTTCGCGGCGAGAGGAAGTCCAGCCATGCCGCAGTTGACCGTTGCGCACGATGTCGTCTGTCCCTGGTGCTGGGTCGCGCGGCGACAGGCCGAGCGGCTGCGAGCCGAGTTTCCGTCGATCTCGTATCGGTGGATCGGCTACGAGCTGCTGCCGGAGGGGCTGCCGTACAAACCGGCTCCGCCCGACCCGGACGCCGCGCGAAAACCGCGAATCCCGAACCGCTTCGAGCTGTTCCTCGCCGCCGAGTCCGCCGTGGTGCCGAAGCGGAGCCGCGGAGTCTCCAACTCGCGGCTCGCGCTGGAGGGCGGGGAGTTCGCCTGGGAGGCCGGCCGGCAGGAGCCCTACCTGGACGCGCTATACCACGCGTATTGGGAGGAGGACCGCGACATCGCCGACCGCTCCGTGCTGGACGACATTGCAGGGTCGGCCCATCTCGACGTGCCGGCGTTCCGCGCCGCTCTTGAAGGCCGCGCCTATCGCGACCGGATCGTCGAGTTCGACGAGCCGGCGCACGCGGCCGGCGTATGGAACGTGGCGACCTGGATGTTCCCGGAAGAGTGGATCGCGGAGCAGACCTACCCCGTGATCCGCGGTCTGGCCGCGCGTTTCGTCGCCGAGTCCTGATGGCGGCGCTCACGTCAGTGCGCGTGCTCCATGCCCGCCATCGAGCCGCCGTGCTGCATCTTCGACGGCCGAATGCGCACGAACAGCCAGAACCCCATCGGCGACTTACCATAGAGGCTCTGGAGGTCCGACGGGACCATGTTGAACGTGACCGCGCCGCCAATTCCGGCCTGGTACGGACGGTTCGGCGTCACATCGCGGACATACCCGATCGACACCTGGCCGATTCCAAACTTTCGGCCCAGAGGCGCAATCGCCAGCTCCTCGCCGAGCTTGTTCACGAACTCGCCGCGGACGAAGACCGAGTCGCGCTCGCGCAGGTTCAGTTCGCCCTCCACCAGGTAGGCATCGGAGTTCACGCCACCGCTGCTGTTATTGCCGAAGGCCGCCGTCGCCGCCACGAATCCGCCGTGGCGCAGCGGCGCAGCATAGGCGGCGGAGGCCGTCGCACGCCGCACGTCCTCTCCCGGCCGGAGCTGCTCCGGGCTGTGCAGGTAGCCGTACGAGACCTGGAGACTCCAGTTGCGCGATGGATTGAAAGTGACGCGGCCCGACACGGAATCGGGGTGGAACGGCGTGAAGTCGTAGCGAAACTCGTTCGGCTCGCGGCCCGTGAAGTACGATCCCTCGATCTGCACGTTCCACTTCCACGCGCCGAGCGTAAGCACCCCGAAGTCGATGTGCGTGCTGTCCATCCAGTGGTGCGTTATTGGCG
>DATGJU010000416.1:0-20802 GCA_035295045.1 Chthonomonadaceae bacterium | reverse complement strand
GTTGACGGCGCGCCTCGTCCACTCCCGCAAGCAGCTCGAGGTATCGGTCTCGGACCAGAGGATCGAGGTGCGCCGCGGTACCGGCATCGAGATCGCGCACGCGGATCAGCTCCTGGAAGTCGGCGAGATCCTTCAATCGGCCGGGCGCGGTCATTCCGGAGGCCAGCTTCAGCTCGATCAACTTTGTGAGCGACACCGTACGGATGCCGTCGATCACTTCCACGTGCGCGCCCGATACCTCGAACCGCACCGATTTCGGCTTGCCGTCACCCGGGTATTCGCCGGCAACCAGAACCTCGATCGGTACGTTCCGCACTGTCTCGCGGAACCTCCGGGAAGCGCCCTGAAACGCGGGCCTGTAACCGTGTCCTATCAACTCGCGACGGAACGTTTCCAGCCCCTCGGGCGAGAGCAGCACGTCAATACTCTCGGTGAACCGATGGTAGCCGTGCTGGTTAAGCGCAACGGCGCCGACGACGCAATACTCGATCCCGTGCCGGTCGTGGTCCTGCGCCAGACGTCGGAGCGTTTCGTTAATCATGCCCTCTCCTCGGAAGAACTGGAGGCCCTCCTCATACGTCGCGACGGGCGACTCCAATACGCGCTGGAAACCAGAAGCGGCCATGCGTTCAGGCCTCCGCCGGCGCGACCGAGCGGATTCGGCGACATATTTCCCGGAGGATCGATTCGAGGTCGCCGCCCGCGGTCTTGAAGGAGTCGGCGTCGACCGTCAGCGGAGCGCCGAGCACCACGAGCGGCGCGCCATACCGCGGACACGCGATCGCCTGCTCGATGCTAAGGCCGCCGACGGCCTGTACGTGGATCGAGACCGCCTTCACCACCTCCGCAAGCTGGTCCAGCGGGCTGGGCGTCCGGCCGCCGTGCGCGCGCTGCACCTCCGGGTCGCGCCGCTCGTCGTAGCCGATGTGATGGATAACGTAGTCGCAGCCGAAATCCTCGATCAGCTTCGCGCCGTCCACCATGCTCGGACAGCCGAGGTTGTCGCCCATCACCTTGACGCCGAAATCCCGGCCCGCCTGCACCACCTGCTTGATGGTGGCCGTGTGCGCTCGGGCCATCACCACCACGTGCGTCGCGCCGGCCTTCGCCATCATCTCCGCTTCGAGGTAGCCGCCATCCATCGTTTTCAAGTCTGCGACGATCGGCACGCCCGGGAAGGCGGCGCGCAGCGCGCGCACGCCGTGCAGGCCCTCCGCCAGGATGAGCGGCGTGCCCGCCTCCAGCCAGTCGACGCCGGCGCGCATGGCCAGGGCGGCCGTCTCCAGCGCCTCCTCCTTGCTGGTAAGATCAAGCGATATCTGAACGATGGGATCCACGTTGGCGCCTTTCATCTGCGAACTCTGGGGAATGTATTCTTAATCCTCCCACAATCGTTTGCCCACATCGCCGGAGAGGGCTTCATGGGTTTCGCGGAGGAGTGTGGGGATCGGCAGGTTGAGCGGGCAGCGCGGCAGGCAGTCGTCGCAGTCGGTGCAGAAGGCCGCGTCGGCGCCTGGGAACCAGTGGCTGGCGCCGCCCATGCGCTCGCCGGTCTGCGCGTCCTTGTGCGCGAACATCTTATAGCGATACTTGCCGAATTCCCGCATGTCGAAAGCCTGGACGAGGTTGCGCAGGCGCAGGATTTCAGGGATATGAACGTCCTCCGGGCAGGGTAGGCAGGCATGGCAGAAGTTGCAATAGCTCTCGCCGATGCCGGCGACCGCGGCCGCCATCCGGTCGAATACCGCCTGCTCTTCGGCTGTCAGCGGGCCGTGCGCGCGGTTCGCCATGGCGAGGTGCGCATCGAAGTCGCTCGGCCGCTCGCAGCCCAGCGAGAGCGTGTGGACGCCCGGCTGGGCCAGCAGCCAGCGCTGGTTCATCTCGATGGGCGTCCAGGGCTTGCAGAGCTCCACCAGCCGGCCGGAGGGCTTGAAGAGCTGGCCGCCCTTGTCCGTCGGGGAGATGATGAACACGCCCATGTCCATCTCATTGGCAAGCTCGACCGCCGGCCGGTTGCGTGTGTTGATATAGTAGTAGTGGAGATTGATCGACTGGAAGCGGCCGGTGCGGAGCGCGTCGAGGATCACGTCGAGCGGGCCGTGCGTCGAGAAGCCCAGGTGGCCGACGATCCCCTCCGCCACCGCCCGCTCCGCGGCGTCCATGCAAGCGCCGGGCGCCATCGTCGTGTCGAGCAGCTCCCGCGTGTTGATGCCGTGGATGTCCAGGTTATCGACGAAGTTGACGCCCATGCGGCCCATGCTGTCGTCCAGCGCCTTGCGGAACTCGTCGCCGCTGGCATTCGGACCGATCTTGGTCGTCAGGTAGAACTCGTCGCGCCGGATGCGGCCGTCCTTCAGCGCGCTGCCGATGATCTGCTCGCTCAGACCGTAGCCGCGCGCCGTCTCGATATGGTTGATGCCGACGTCGAGGGCGCGCCGCATGGTGGCGTAGGCGCGCTCGCGGGCATCCGCCTCCGTCTCGTCCTTCTCCGGCACGATGCGCATTGCGCCAAAGCTTAGCACGCTCAGGTTCATCTCGGTCTTGCCAAATCGGCGGCGTTGCAATGGCGGCTCCTCAATTCGGTGTTGGGTATTCGGTGTTCGGTGTTGGGACTTATTTGCAGCCACATTCACCATATGCAGGGGGATTCTGTCTGAAAGCGCGTTTTCCCTGCTACGAGACGCGGCCTGGCCGCGTTCCGGATTCAGGGCGGTCCAGCCAGGGTAGGGGCTTTTGCGAGCGCCGAACGCGATGAAATCTCCGGGACGCCTTGACCTGGAGGGCGCACGCGGCTCTGCAAAGCGAAGTCACGCAGGGCGTCCGATCGTAATTGAAGCCGTGACGTTCGAACGGGGATCACCCGCCAGTCTTGACGCGGATGCGGGCCGTCTGGCCGGGGAGGAGCGGCGGGGAGCCGAGGAGGCGGAACTTGACGCGGAAGGTGCGGCCGTCCGGCTCGGCGATACGGGCGATCTCGCTGACGATGGCGCTGAAGGCACGGCCGGGCGCGGTGTCGACTGAGACGCTTGCCGGTTGGCCGCCGTGGAAGAGCGCCAGCAGGCGGGCCGGGACCAGCGCATCGACGCGCAGGCCCGCAAGTGAGACGACCGTCGCGAGCGGCGCGCCCGGCTGCGCGATCTCGCCCCGGCGCGCCTGGAGGTTCGTGACGACGCCCGCGATCGGGCTGGCAAGCCGATCCTGGGCGCGGGCTGAGTGCGCGCCGGCAACTCCGGCGCCGGCCTGATTGAAGCCGGCGAGAGCCGACCGCACGTCCTGCTCTGCGACGTGGATCGCCTGCCGGCCCGCGGTCTCGGCCGTCTTAACGCCCTCCGCGGCGAGCCTGACGGCGGATTCCGCGGACGCGACGTCCTGATCGGCGGTGGCGATGCGGTAGGGCACACCTCCCGGCCCCTGCTGCAGTCGCTCGACCTGCGCCTTCGCGCTGTCGAAATCGGACTGGGCCGCGCGCTGCTGCGAGCGTGCGCCGTCCAGGTCGCTGCGCGAGACGCCTCCGACCCTGGCGAGCTCTTCGAGCTCGCGCGCCGTTTCGCGCGCACGGCCCAGGGCGATCTCGGCCTTGCGCACGCCTTCGTTTGCGGCCTGCAGATCCGCCTTCTGCGCGTCTGCGGCGGCCAGGCGGGCAAGAGTCGCCTGCTTCAGCCTGTTCTCCGCCTGGCCAAGCTCCCCGCGCGCGGAGGCGACGTCTGCACCGGCCCTGGCGCGCTGCGCCCGCAGCCCCGCGCGGGCCTTGCCGACCAGCGCCGCGGCGGCCGCCTGCGCGGCGCGGGCGCTGCGGACCTGCACGTCGGCCTCGACCTGTTCGAGCGTAACCAGGATTGCGCCGGCGGCGACCGTCTCGCCCTCGCGCGCAAACACATCCTGAATGCGCGCCGGCTGCCGTACGCTGATCGTGGCCTGGACCGGCGCAACGACGCTTCCGATAAGAGCCGTCGCCGAGCCGCCGACCGTGGGCTTCGGCGCGCCGTCGTGCCGCGACCTGTCTCCATCGGACGTGTCGGAGAGGCGCGACCCCGGCGCGGCCCGGTCCGGCGCGCCCATCGCGGAGGCCGGCTCGGCTGGCGCGTCGGGGGAGCGCGCCGGGCGGTGGAGTATCCATGCCAGGGCCGCGATGCCGAGCACCATCGCGGCTGCAGCCACGAGCCGCATCCGGGTCACGGCCGGCCTCCGTGTCCGGCGGGCGAGACTGCCAGGCCGTTCAAGGCATCGCCCTGCGCATAGAGGAAGTCCGCATTGGCGGCATGCAGGTCGTACAGCGCACTCAGCTCGGCCGCACGCGCCGCGCGGACCTCGCGCTGCGCCGCCTGGACTTCGAGGATCGTGCCGCGACCCACTTCGTAGGCTTTCTCAGCAACCAGCTCCGCTGCCTCGTCGGCGTCCCGCTGGACGCGCGCGAGCGATATGCGGCCCTGCGCGGCCCGCATGCTCTCCCAGGCGTGCAGTACATCCAGCCCGATGCCCTGGCGCGCGTCGTCGAGGAGCGCCTCTACACGGTCTGCCTGCGACCTGGCCTCTCGCGCGTCCTGCCGGCTCTTGCCTCCGTCCGAAAGCGGCCAGCGCACCTCAAGAGTGGCGGCGTAGTAGTGCTCGTGCAGGAAGGCGCTTGGTGTCTGCTCGGTGAGCTGGCCGCGTGCGGTAACGCTCGGCTGCGTCTGTGATCGCGCGAGCGCTATCCCGGCGCGCGCGGAGACCAGGTTCTGATCGAGCAGGAGCAGTTCGGGCCGGCCGCGCAGCCCGCGGGCAACGGCCTCGTCCGGCGACGCGGGAACGGCCGGCGCGTCCTCGACGGCAGCAACGGCGATTGGCTCCCGCAGCGCGCGGCCGAGCAGGCGATTCAGACTGTACCGGGCGAGACTGGCCGAGCCCTCCGCCTGCGTGAGCGCGGCCTGCGCCTCCGCCGATTGCGCCTGCGCGGTCTGCGCGTCGATTGGTCGCGCCTGGCCCGCGGCGACCCGATCGTCCACCAGCTTCCGCGAGCGCTCGGCAGCATCCACGCCGTCGCGCGCCGCTCGGACGCCGGCATCGGCGCGCAACACGTCGATGAATGCCTTTCGCAGCGCCAGGACGAGGTCCGCAACGGCCTTCCGGTACTCCAGCTCGGCGGCCGTTCTCTCTGCGGAATAGCGCTCGCGCGCGGGGCCGAGGCCGGCGCGATAGAGCGGCTGCTCGATGATCAGGTCCAGCCGGCCGACGGCCTCCGGCAGTACTGTTGCGAGCTGGCCGTCCGGCTGTTGGAAGTCGACTCGCGGCCCCTGCGCCGTGCCGGAGGCGATCGCCGTCACCGTCGGCCTTGCGATCGGCCTGTCGCGCTCCGCCTGGGCGCGCGCCGTCTCCAGCGCAGCGCGCGCCGCGCGGACCTGCGCGCTGCCGCGCACCGCTTCGCGCACCCCCTGCTCCAGTGTGATCGGAGGCTGGGCCTGGTCGGCAACGGCGGCCATCGGGACTGCGCAGACGAGGACGATAATGGATCCGAACGCGCCGAGAAACCTACCGGGCGAGCTGAGGCATGAGCGCGTGCAGGAAAAGGGCGAGGTTGCGGGCGGCACGGTTGGCACGGAGACCGAGGCGAATGAGCGCGGGGATCTTCCAGGGATGCTGAAGCGCCAATACCACCGTTTTGCTTCGATCGACGCCGCCATAGGGATCTCCGTCCGCCTGAAGCGACTCAGCATTGAAGTCAAATGGAAGGTCGTCTTCGGGACCGTCGGTGATGACTCGGACGGCTATCCAGGCGCCGCCCCGTTCTTCGATGACCGCGGCGGCCGCCGCCGATTCCGTGTCGACCGCGATAGCGCCCGTCGCCCGAGCCATCTCGCGCTTTTCGGCCGCGGTACCGATCACGCCCGAAGCCGAGGTGATACGTCCACGGACACAGCGCGCTCCGACCACGGTTACGTGCGCGACCGCCTCCAGAAGAGAGCGATCCGCCCGGAGAGCCACGCTCCCCGGACCGGTGGAGACCTCTTCGCCAACGGCAATGTCGCCCGGGCCGAGGCCCGTTTCCAGTCCGCCGGCGAAGCCCACGATGAGCACCGAACGCACCGGCCCCAACAGGTCGAGCGCTGCCGCCGTGTTGCGGCGCGCACGTTCCAATCCGGCTCCGATACGATAGGCCACCACGCCGCCAAATTGCGGCGAGACAGGTTCGGCGTCTTCGAGGGGCCGATCGCGTGGCGCGACCGATCGCCGTTCAAACTCTTTGCCGAAATACTTCGCCTCATCCGGAAGCGCATAGAGAATGACGGTCGGAGGCGACATTCTCAATAAAGCGGCTCAGGCCATCGCAAGGGCAGGCTCGGCATCGGCATCGGCGTACAGCGCCTTCTCGCGCACGGCGTCGACCAGATCCTCCGGCGTCGAGAGTCCGGAGACGATGCCGACAAGGTCGCAGCCGGCAAGGCGCTCCAGGGGCAATTCATCGGCGTTCTGCACGTGGATCGTGTTCAGATTGTGGTGCCGGCACAGCTCGGCCAGCTCCATCGTGTTCGCGCTGGTGCGCGAACCGACCACGATGAGGAGTTGGACCCGCGAGGCCAGATCGACCGCATCGTCCTGCCGGTTCTGCACAGGCCTGCAGATCGTGTTGATGATCTGGATCTCCTTGCACATCATCAGCATCTCGTTGACGATCGCGTTGCACAGCTCGAGCGCCAGGGTAGTCTGGAAGATGACGCCCACTTTACGGAGAAGCTGCCGCGTCCGCTTGGCCTCGCGCAGCGCCTCGATGCTGTTGATAACGATGGCGGGGTTCTCGAGCGCGCCGATGATTCCCTTGATCTCAGCATGGTTCTTGTCGCCCACGATCACGACCTGACAGCCGCGGTTCTCCAGCGTCTGCGCCGCCTCCTGCGCGCGCAATACGATGGGGCAGGTCGCGTCTACGACCTCCAGGCCCTGTTCGACGGCCTCTGCAATCTTCGCCTTGGGCAGCCCGTGCGCACGGATGACCATCGTGCCCCCGGTCCGCTCTGCCGCGTAGTCCTCGACTTTGCGCAGGCCGCGGCCTTCCAGCTCGTCTGTCACGCGCTTGTTATGAACCAGATCGCCCAGGATGAAGACGTCGCCGCGCTCGTCCAGCGCCTGCTTCGTCAGGTTGATCGCCCGCTTGACGCCGAAGCAGAATCCGACCTCCCTTGCCATCACCACGGTCCGCTTAGGTTGCTTGTCCAATCGATGCTCCCACTTCGAGGGAAAGGTGTCGGGAGTTGGGTGTTCGGTGTCAGATATGAACCGAAAACCCAGCACCTAACACCGATCTCCAACGTATCCGTTCGCCCGAAACCAGTCTACGGCCCGCCGCAGCGCGTCTTCCACCGGCGATTGCGGCAGGCCCAGCTCGCGGACCGCCTTCGACGGGTCGAAATACATCTTGTGGCGGGCCATCTTCACGCCCTCGAAGGGGTGCGCAGGCTCGCGTCGCAGCAGCCGGTCCACGATCAGGTTCTCGATGCCGACAGCGGCCCAGGCCACGGCGTAGGGCAGCCTTACCGCCGGCGCGGGCACGCCGGTAATCGAGGCGAGCATATCCAGCATCGCCTTGAGCGTCGTGTTTCGGCTGCCAAGTATATAACGCTGCCCCACCCGGCCGCGTTCCCCGGCGAGCACGATGCCTGCCGCCACGTCCCGCACGTCGATCAGGTTGAGACCGGTATCGACGTAGGCGGGCAGGCGCCTGTTCAGGAAATCGACGATAATCCGCCCGGTCGGCGTCGGCTTGATGTCGTTCTCGCCTACCGGCGTGCTCGGATTGACGATCACCAGAGCCAGCCCGCCGGCGGCGAAGCGCGCCGCCTCTGCCTCCGCAAGGAACTTGGATCTCTTATAGTGACCAATCATGTCCGACTCGCGGACCGGCGTCTCTTCGGAGCCAGGCGACCCGTCGTGCGGAATGCCCAGCGCGCCCACGGTGCTGGTATATACGACACTGCGAACGCCGGCATCCACCGCCGCCTGCAGAAGATCGCGCGTTCCGTCCACGTTGGCGCGGTACAGCTCCCGCGGATCGCGCGACCAGAGCCGGTAGTCCGCCGCGACATGGTAGAGCCTTGCGCAGCCGTCCAGCGCCGCGCGCAGCGACGACCGATCGGTGAGGTCGCCCTCCACGATCTCGGTTCGGCCGGCGGGCAAATCGGCGAGGTTGCCACGCCGGCTTCCCGGCCGGGCGAGAATTCGGATTTGGCTGCCCTCTGCCGCGAGCCGCCGGGCCACGTGGCAGCCTACGAAGCCCGTCGCGCCGGTAATCAGCGCCAGGCCGCCGACGACCGGCATCCTGCGCGCGGCCCGGCCGCCGCCGTCATCCGCGGATTGCTGCGCATCGGCCAGGGGCGCGAATTCGATCCGTCCCACGCGCCTCTCCGGGCCGGGATCGGCTCGATCGGGCACCCTTGCCGGCACGGCGCCGGGGAACTCCGGAAATCTCGGACCGGACGGCATCTCCGGATAGTCCATGGCTGCGTCCGCCGCGGCCGCCTACTTGGAGATAGACCAGGCGGCGAGCTGCATTTTGCCCTTGAAGGTCTTCATCGCCTCCGTGACGGCGCTGTGCTCGAAGCCGCTGTGCATCTTGCAGTTCTGGCATCGTGGATCGAGCCGCGACTCCCAGTACTCCCAGTTGGTCTTCTCCCAGAAGTCCGACCAGTTCTCGTAGAAGCCCTCGCCCTCCACGAGATAGCAGGGCGCCTTCCAGCCGTTCGGCGTATAGTTCACGGTGGACCAGGGGGCGCAGGGCAGCTCGCGCAGGCCGGCTGCGAACTCCAGGAACATGGGTGTGGCGTTCACCTTGTACTTGTCCGAGAAGGCGCGGATCTCCCGAAACTTCTCGTGGATCTGGTCCTTGGTGAGGAACACGTCCTTGACGACGCTCTCGTACTCGTAGCCAGGCGAGATGAGGATACCGTTTGCCTTTAGCTCGTCGACCATCCGGCACATCTCTTCGACTTCGGAGACCGGCGTCTCCTTGAAGACGGTCGTGTTGATGAAAGTGTAGTACCCCCGCTCCCGCGCCTGCTTGATCATCTCCACTGCGTGGTCAAAGACGCCCGTCCGGTTGCATACGTAGTCGTGCGTGTCTCGCATGCCGTCCAGGTGGATCATTAGGAAGAAGTTGGGGCTGGGCGGGATCTTGTCGAACACTTTTTCGGCCAGCTTGATGGCGTTAGTGCACATCAGGATGTACTTGCCGCGCGCGATCAGCCCCTCGACCAGCTCTTTCAGCTCCGGATAGAGCGTCGGCTCGCCGCCGCAGATGTTGACGATCGGTGCGCCTGAATCGTCGGCGGCCTTGAAACAGGTCTCCAGCGACATTCTATCCTTGAGCTTGCCGGTATGGCGCTCTACGGAGCAGCCGATGCAGGCGAGGTTGCAGGTATAGAGAGGCTCGAGCATCAGCACGGTAGGATATCGCTTCTGGCCTGCGCGCTCCATCCGGGAGCGGTGCTTCGCCTGGGCCATGGTAAACCCGATGGGAAAACGCATCTGCTAAAAGTCCTTCTTTCCGCGGCCGGGGCGGGGCCATTTCTTAGAGCAAGGGGCGTGAGCCGCGTGGAAGCCGCGTTGCAATGACGGCGCCGTACGCCCGATTATACCCGATCGAGTGGTCGCGATGGCCAACTGTCTTCGCACGCCGGCACGCGCGAGCTGCGGTCATTGCGTGCCCGAACGTTCTGAACAGGGTGATGGGGCATCCGGGCACGAGATGCTTCAAACGTCGAGGTTCGCGAATCGGCCGGCGGCGGCGCGCTCCTGCTCGCGCGTTAGCGGCGGTTCGCCTTCGGAGAATGCGTGGTATTGCGCGAGCGCCCAGAGCGGGAAGTAGTGGCAGTAGTAGTGGTATCGCAGATAGAAGACGCGTGGGAAACCGGTGCCCGTGAACCACTCCTCGGTCCACGTGCCATCGCCGTTCTGCGCGTTCAGCAGGAACTCCAGGCCGCGCTGCGCGAACGGGCTGTCCAGATCGCCGGCGTTGAAGAGGCCCATGAGCGCCCAGGCCGTCTGCGAGGCGGTGCTCGGTCCGCTGGCCTTCGGATGGCCCGGCTCGTAGGATTGGCAGGTTTCGCCCCAACCACCGTCCTCGTTCTGAACCGAATGGAGCCAGCGCACGGCGCGCTGAATACGCTCGGACTGCATATCTTCCCCGATACAGCTCAGGCCGCGGAGCACCTGCCAGGTTCCGTAGAGATAGTTGACGCCCCAGCGGCCGAACCACGAGCCATCGGATTCCTGCTCGCGGTAGAGGTAGTCCAGGGCGCGACGCACGCGCGGATCGCTTTTGCCGACACTGTAGTAGGAGCACATCTCCAGAGTACGCGCCGTGATGTCGACCGAGGACGGGTCGAGCATCGCGTTGTGGTCCGCGTATGGCACGTACTGGAACAGCTCCTGGTTGTTGTCCTTATCGAAGCTGGCCCAGCCGCCATCCCGATTCTGCATGGCGAACACCCAGTTAACGCCTTTGCGCATCGCCTCGCGGACCTTCGGCGGCGCCTCGGTCCAGTGCTCGCCGTCCGGGCAATACGTCTTGTAGAGCGCCATCAGAACCATGACGGTGTCGTCCACGTCCGGATAGAACTCATTGGCGTGCTCGAAGTACCAGCCCCCTGGCTCGACGTTCGGCACCTTGACGGCCCAGTCGCCCTTCTTCGCCGTCTGCCGGGCGAGCAGCCATTCTGCCGCGCGGCGCATCTGCGGGCTCTCCGCGGGGTACCCGCTGTCGGCCAGGGTATTGAGCACGAGCGCGGTGTCCCAGATCGGTGAGACGCACGGCTGAAGCCGGATAGCATCCTCCTCTTCGATCTCGAACGCCTCCAGCTCAGCTATCTCCTTGCAGATCGCCGGGTGGTTCTCCGGCAGACCCATGCAGGTATAGGCCATTACCGCGTGCGCCATTGCCGGGAAGATCGCTCCGAGTCCGCCGCTGTTCTCCTCGCGCTCAAGCAGCCACGTGAGTGATCGCTTCAGCGCCAGTTTGCGGAACGGCTTGTAGGGCATCGCGTCGTAGAGCTTGAGCACCTTGTCGACCACGAGGAAGACGTTGCGCCAGGAGATCAGCCGCTCGTCCCACTGCAGGCGCATCCGCTTTCGGTCTCGGCCGCCCTCGAATAGCTCGTCGATGTGCGCGTGCTCCGGCACGTGGCGCTGCGGCCGCGACTCGTTTATCACGGCGAGCGGAACAAGGATCGCGCGCGACCAGGAGGACATCTCGTAGATATTGAAGGTGAACCAGTTGGGAAGGAGCATCATCTCCGGAGGAATCGTCGGGACGCCCCGCCAGTCGTACTGGCCGAAAATGGAGAGGTACAACTTGGTGAAGGTATTGCAGCGAGTAACTCCACCCATTTTGAGAATTGAGCGGCGCGCACGGCGCATGAACGGCTCGTCGCTCTTGTGGCCGGCAAGCTTGCAGGCGAAATAGGCCTTTACGGAGCCGCTGACGTCCGGCGGGCCGCCCGGAAAGGTCGGCCAATAGCCCTCGGGATGCTGCTTGCTTCGGATGTAGTTGGCAAGCTTGCGAAACTTGTCGGGGTCGCGGAAGCCGAGGAACTGGAGCAGGAGGATATACTCGCTCTCGAGGATCGTGTCGCCCTCGAGCTCCCCTACCCAGTGGCCGTCCGCCTCCTGCCGGTCCAGCAGCCAGTGCTGCGCGACGCGCACCGCGTGCCGCACGGCTTCGAGGGAGACGCTTACGGCGCCGACTCCGCTGCGCCGCGGAAGCGTCGAGCTGATCAATGCCTGGCTGCTTGAGGTAAGAGTCTCTCGTCTCGTCTTCAAATGTTCACCGTCCGAAGCGACCACGGCCCGAAGCCGACCGGCTGATTGCCGGGAATACGCCGAGCGGGCCATACACTGGAAACCCAACGGGCGGGCATTGGGGACGCAGCGGCGACATCTGGATCGTCGCGAGTCGCGCAATCACGGCCGGCAGCGCACCTTCTCAGCGGCGCCATATGGCGGCCGGCATGCGGTACGACGCCCTGATGCGGCGAGATGGCACGGCAACCTTACCAATTCACTGTCCGAATCGTTCACCGAGTCATTACGGTTGCCATGCCGAAGCGTATTATTTTAGCTGTTGCAAATCTGGATTGTCAAGGCTGCCGGCCATGAAGTCCGAATCGCCGCAGGGCACGACCGCCTGCGCGCACGCCGGGAGCCGCGGACCGGAGGGCGCTATTCGATCAGGCCCGGGTCGTTCGCCACGGGCGAGACGATGCCGAGTCGCTTCAGCTCCTGCACCAGCTTGGATGCGTCCGCGAGGATGACCCGCGCAAATCGCTGCGTCTCCGGGTCGGCCTTTCGGCGCAGCAGCGAGGCCGCGGAGCAGAGCGAGTGCAGCGGACCGAGCAGGACCTCCTCGTTGATTAGCTCATTTGGCAGCATCGCCCCGGCCTGCTCGTAGGAGATGCCGCCGAGTCGGCCTGCGACAGGCGGCGCGGCCGGCGAATCCGCGCCGGGAAGGGGCGCCGCCATCCCGAAATCCGACTCGTGCGGCGCAGGCTGAAGCGGCGGCACGGCGGGCGGCGGCGCGACCGGCAGGTGCCGGACGCCCCGCACGCGCGCCTCGATCTCCCTCAGCTCGCGCGCGATCGCCGTGTAGAGCGGCGTATCCTCCATGTCCCTGTCGCCGGAGACGCCATAGTCCTTCTTATTGATGCCGTAGAACATCGGGTCCGTCGTGGCATAGTTGATAAACATGACGGCGATGAACTTCTGGAAGACATTCTTATCGAACGCGTACTTGCCGGCATAGTTGGCGTCGTCCTTGACACTGTTGATGACCTCCTGGAACAGCTCCACGATGAACGTATTCGCCGGAAGGGAAAGGAGGGTGTGGACGTCCGCGTAGTTGAATTCGAAGACGTATTCCACGTCGCTCGCATCGTTGTGGCCTTCCGCCGTGGCGACCGAGCTGAAGACGTTCAGCTTCATCATGCTATCCAGATTGCGCCGCGGATAGCCCTTCTTGATCATGGTGACCGAGTAGTCTTTAAACTCGTTGTAGTCGGTGCCGAGGAAGTGCGCCGTGTCGGACTGGATCTTGTCGTGCAGCTCGCTGAGGCGGCGGAGCAGGTTGGCGCGCGCGTCGTTGACGATCTCCATCATCTCATCGCGGATCGGGTCGTCATCGGGAAACAGATCCAGCGTTTCGAAGGTCGTGCGGATCACGGCGAAGTCGTTCAGCCCGTCTTCCAGGCACGGATACGCGATGCCGAGCAGCAGATCGTCGGGAATGCTCGCAATCGCGTCGGCGTTCTTGATGCCGCGCTCCGGCTCGACCAGCGCATAGAACCGGTTATTCGTGGCCAGGCTCTTTATGAGCGCGACCCTGCGGCTGTCACCCTGAAACGTCATGGTTGTAATCCTATGAAGGACCGGTGTAAAGTACGCGTGTCGGCCCGCGCTAGCGCCGAATGCTATACGAAAGTCCGTAGTAGAAGTGTGAATCCAGACTGTACGCCCTCACGTCGAGCTGGCGCGTCAGCGGCATCGCGACCGAGACGTTCGGCTGCCGCCGGTAGATTTCCGCCTGTATCCTCAGCCCGTTGTTCAACCGCATCTGCAGACCCGCAAAAAGCCCGCCAATTCGGCCGCTCCCGATTCCGGCATCGAGCTTTAGGGAATCGACGAGGCGATGCTGCCGCTCGGAGAGCGAGATGTTGCGGGTCGCGGCGGCATAGAACGCCCCGTGTTCGTTTCCCGTGCCAGTCAGGTCCCGCACGCCAAGGGAAACAGCAGGAATTGTATTTGTTAGGGAGTACGTCAACGGGTACTGGATGTTCAGCGCGTACCCCTTCTTTCGTTCGTTGGTCAGGTCGTATCGCTCGGTCTCCAGCTCGATGCCCTGGGGCGTGGAGTACTGGAGCCATACACGGTCCTGGACTCTGCCTTCAGGGTCAAGCGCGAACTCGGCCCTATAGGTACCAGGCGAGAGCGTATCCCCGGTTGGGGCAAGGACGGTCCGATCCGCGCGCACTGCCGTCGCCCCAGCTATGACAAGCGCCGCGACGATCCCGGCCGAAACACGGATCTTCATTCTATCGCCCAAACTCTTTCTAGCGGCGCAGCCATCGGCTGGCGGTCCACGAGCCACGATGCAGAAATCAAGGTCCCGCCGCGCCCAGGCGTCGCGTGAACCGCTCCATCCGTTCGAGCGCCGCCTCGATATGCTGAAGCGAGGTCGCGTAGGAGCAGCGCACGTGTCCCTCGCCCGACGGGCCGAACGCATCTCCGGGCACCACCGCGACGCGCTCCTCCATCAGCAGGCGCTCGGCAAACTGCTCAGACGTCAGGCCGAACCGGCGCACCGACGGGAACGCGTAGAACGCGCCGCGCGGCTCGCAGCAATCGAGCCCGATCCGGTTCAGGCCCTGTACGAAGAACCGGCGGCGGCGGTCGTACTCCGCGACCATCTCAGCCACTTCGGTTTCGGCGCCGTCGAGGGCCTCGACCGCGGCAAGCTGCGATACGTGAGGCGCGCAGAGCATCGTGTACTGATGCACGCGCGTCATCAGCGTCGCGATCGGCTCCGGCGCGCAGGCGTAGCCAATTCGCCAGCCGGTCATCGCGTACGCCTTCGAGAAGCCGTTCAGGACGATCGACCGGTCCCGCGCGCCCGGCAGCGTGCCCATGCAGGTGTGCTCCCCAACGTAGGTGAGCCGGTCGTAAATCTCATCGGATATCAGGTAGAAGTCGTGCTCGCCGGCGAGCTCCGCGAGCCGCGCGAGGTCGTGTCGCGACTGCGTCGCGCCGGTCGGATTTGCCGGCGATCCGAGGATGAGGGCCTTCGTTCGCGGCGTGACCGCCTCGGCGATGCGCTCTGCGTGGAGACGAAAGCCATCGCAATAGTCGGTCTTGACCGGTACGGCGACTCCGCCCGCGAATTCGATCCCCGGAATGTAGGAGACGTAGCACGGCTCCGGGACGATCACTTCGTCGCCCGGATTCAACAGCACGCGCAGCGCGAGGTCGAGCCCTTCGGAGACGCCGACGGTGATCAGGCACTCGGATACGGGATCGTAGTCCGCACCATAGCGGCGGGCGAGCATCGCGCAAATCCGCGTTCGCAGCTCGAGCAATCCGCTGTTCGACGTGTACGTCGTGTAGCCGCGCTCCAGCGACCAGATTCCCGCCTCGCGAATCCGCCACGGCGTGACGAAGTCCGGCTCGCCGACCCCGAGCGAGATCACGTTCTCCATCTGCTGCGCAATATCGAAAAACCTGCGGATGCCGGAGGGCGGGCAGTTGGATATGATGCGGTTCAGGGGCTTTCGAGGACTCATGGAGCGACCATCAGGCGATGGTCGGCTTCCGTGTCCGCGAATATGTCGCCGTCATCCTTATATTTCTTCAGCAGGAAATGGGTCGAGCAAGAGTTGACGCGGTCGATGGTGGAGAGCTTCTGCGCTACGAAATCGGCGATCTCCTTGATGGTGCGGCCCTCGACGACGCATCGCAGGTCCTGCGCGCCGGATACCAGATAGACGGAATGGACTTCCGGGTAGCGATAGATACGCTCGGCGACGTCGTCAAAGCCGACCCCGCGGGCGGGACTTACGCGCACGTCGATAAAGGCGAAGACGCGCTCGACACCGAACTTCTCCCAGTCGACTACCGTTTTGTAGCGCCGGATGATGCCGGACTGCTCCCATTCGGCGATCTGCCGGGCGATATCCTCTTCCTGGAGGTCCGTGAGCGCCGCGATCTGACCGGGCGTGGCACGCGCGTTGCGCTCCAGAACGGTCAGGATCTCCTTAAGCACCTCTTGCATGTTTCCTGTCCTGCTAGTCCGGCCGGCCCGGCGCCCCGGCGGGCGAACTTGGGTAGTATAACTTACGCTTCTCCGCTTTGTCAACAATCTCGCGACCGATTGCCCGCCCGGTGCGCCCAGTCCATAGGCCTTGCCTATGGTTTCGATCGCGCTGAAGTCTTTGACTATGAACCAGGAACCGGATATACTGTTCGTACAATCGTGATTCTATTCGCGATTCTATTAAGGAATGGACCCATGCCGGATGCACTAACCGCCAATTCGTCCGACGCGCCCGCGCCGCGGACAATGTTCGACAAGATTTGGGACTCGCACGTCGTGCGCGAGGAGCCGGGCAGCCCGGCCCTGCTCTATATCGACCTGCACCTCGTTCACGAGGTGACCTCGCCACAGGCGTTCGAGGGCCTCAGATTGAGCGGCAGGCGCGTGCGGCGGCCGGATCTCACGGTCGCGACGATGGACCACAACGTACCTACGACGGACCGCTCGCTCCCAATCCTGGACACTATCTCCAAGCTGCAGATGGACACGCTCGCACGCAACTGCGAGGAGTTCGGCATTACGCTCTACGACCTGCACGATCGGCGCCAGGGGATCGTCCACGTCATCGGCCCGGAGCTGGGCCTCACGCAGCCGGGCCTCACGATCGTCTGCGGCGACAGCCACACCAGCACCCATGGAGCGTTCGGCGCGCTCGCCTTCGGCATCGGGACGAGCGAGGTGGAACACGTGCTTGCCACGCAGTGCCTGCCGCAGACCCGGCCGAAGACGATGGAGATTCGCGTGGACGGCGCGCTTGCCGCCGGCGTGACCGCGAAGGACGTGATCCTCGCGATCATCGGCAAGATCGGGACGGACGGCGCGACCGGTTATGCCGTGGAGTACACCGGCGACGTGATCCGAAGTCTCTCGATGGAAGGCCGCATGACGGTGTGCAACATGAGCATCGAGGCAGGCGCGCGCGCAGGGATGATCGCGCCGGACGAGAAGACCATCGCCTACGTGAAGGGCCGGCCATTCGCGCCCAGTGGCGCGGACTGGGACGCAGCGGTCGCGGCGTGGCGGCAGCTTCCGGGCGATCCGGGCTGCGAGTTCGATTCGCTGGTAACGCTGGACGGCGCCGAGATCGCGCCCTATGTTACCTGGGGGACGAGTCCCGGCATGGTCGCGCCGATAACCGGCTGCGTTCCCTCGCCGGACACGTACGACAACCCGTCGGACCGCCGCGCCTGCGAGCGGGCGCTGGAGTACATGGGCCTCGCGGCCGGCGAGCCGCTCCAGTCGCTCACGCTGGACAAGGTGTTCATCGGCTCCTGCACCAACGGCCGGATCGAGGACCTCCGCGCAGCGGCGGCCGTCGCGAAGGGCGGCCACGTGAGCGCCTCGGTCCATGCGATGGTCGTTCCGGGAAGCGCAGAGGTGAAGCGGCTGGCGGAGGCGGAGGGCCTTGACCGAATATTCAAGGAGGCCGGTTTCGATTGGCGCGAGGCAGGCTGCTCGATGTGCCTTGGAATGAACCCGGACATCCTGCAGCCTGGCCAGCGCTGCGCCTCCACGTCGAACAGGAACTTCGAGGGACGGCAAGGCAAGGGGGGCCGGACGCACCTCGTCAGCCCCGCCATGGCGGCGGCCGCCGCGATCGCCGGCCATCTTGTGGATATCCGCGTCTGGAAACAGCCTGGAGGTTAACGAATGAGACCGTTTGTCAAGGAGACCGGCCTGGCGGCGCCGCTGGACCGGGTGAACGTGGATACCGACCAGATCATCCCCAAGCAGTTCCTAAAGCGGATCGAGCGGACTGGCTTCGGGAAGTTCCTCTTCTTCGATTGGCGCTACCTCTCGGACGGGCAGACGCCCAATCCGGAGTTCGAGCTGAACGCGCCGGCGCTGAAGGGAGCTTCGATCCTGATTGCGGGTAAGAATTTCGGGTGCGGCTCGTCGCGGGAGCACGCGCCGTGGGCGCTGGAAGACTACGGCTTCCGGGCGCTCATCGCCCCCTCTTACGCCGACATCTTCTACAACAACTGCTTCAAGAACGGCATTCTGCCCGTGACGCTGCCGGAGGAGCAGGTCGAGCTGCTGCTGGCCCGCGCGCGGCAGAACAGAGGTTACACGCTTACGGTGGACCTGGAGACGTGCACGGTGTCCGACACGATGGGCTTTGCGGCGCCGTTCGAGGTCGACTCGTTCCGGCGCCACTGCCTGCAGAATGGCCTCGACGACATCGGCCTCACGCTGCAGCATGAGGCCGATATCAGCGCCTACGAGGCTCGCCGGCCTAGAACCGTGTCGCTGTAAAGTCGAAGGAGACTCGCTTGGTGAAGGTCGAGTAGCCGAGCTGGATCTCCCGCGCGCCGATGCGGCGCCCCACGATCAGTTCGATGTCGTTGTAGGTCTGGTCTTCGAACCGCTGGAGCGTCGCCGCGCCAATGAACCTCCAGCGGCTGTCCAGCCTGTAAGAGAAGTCGGCGAGTAGGCTCTGCTCCGGCGCGTCGAGGTAGGCGCTCCCAAAGAGGAAGGCCTGGAAGCGCTTCTTGCTCTGCGTGGTGAACGTGAGCCCGACGCGATGCTTGCCGCTGGAGGTGAAGATGCTTCGGGGCCGCTCTACGAAGTCGTAACTCATGTTCAGGCCGCCGCCGCCCGGCAGCGTTCGGTCCAGCGATAGCGTTGCGAGCGCGGTGAGGCCGGTCCCGCCGGTATCCGACCAGGTGTGGCCGACTGTGAACGAGTTATTGAATGTCGTCCGCTTGTCCAGCAGGACCGGGCGTCCGAAAACGCGCATCGTCGCGTTTTCGGACGTCTGATTGTAATTCTGCACTCCCGCCAGCGTCGTGTGCGTCTCCCCGGTCGTGTAGTTCGTACCGAATGTATACTGGTATCCCTTGGAGCCGAAGAACGGGTGCGGCACCGATTCGACGAACAGGTTCGCGTTCGACGTGGTCGTGTGGTCGCCGACGAACGTCTGGCCGCCGGAGAAGTCCGCCCCGACGCGGAACGCATTCAACTGGTGCGAGAAGTTCGCGGCGCTGAAGATGCTGTCGTGCTGCGGAAATTCCAGGTCGAACGAGCCCTGTGTGCGCGAGTTGAACTCCTGGTTGTGGTTGAACCGAAAACTCCAGTCGCTGCGCGTGAGATCGGTGAACCCGTACGATCCCTCGAACCGATGGTCGCCGAGAGACGAGTAGCCCTGGATCACGTCGATGGCCCAGCCCGGCTGGGTGGAGTAGTAGCCGCGCCCCAGTGGCTGCTGGTGCCGCAGGTAGATGATGCCGTCGCCGCGCGGCGAGAGGTTGTAGTAAAATGGAAGGTTGAGGCCGAACCCGTTGGTCCCGACGCTGATGAACTGGTCGGTGAACAGCTCCGTGGCGTTCAGGCCGGTCTCGTAGTAGGGCAGCACCAGGATCTGCTGCTGGTCCTGGAAGAATCGCGCGCGGCGGAACTGCAGCCGATCGCCCGGGATGTAGTTGATGCTCTTGGCGACGATGTTGAGCTTCACCTGCAGGTCCGGCATGCCCATGTAGGAGGTCGGAATTGGCGTCTTGCTTGGCTCGACGTGGGGGACCTCGCCGGCGATCTGGAGTGGCTGAAGGCGGCCGTTCAGCTCGCCGATCGCATAGCCGTCGCCGGACTGAAGACTGTAGTAGAGCCGTGTCGCCTTGTAGGTCTTGCCGGCGCGCTTGATCGTGATGTTATCGCGAGCGCGCAGAATCAGGTCGCTGCAGGTCATCTGCATCCTATCGGCCGTGATCTCGATATTCCGGTAGACGACGCGCGCGCCGCCGTTCTTACCGAGCGCCTCGATCACCTTGTCCGTGGCGCTATAGGCCAGATAACTGCTGGCCGTAAACTGCATGTAGTTGTTGCCCTGGAACGTCGCCTCCGGATCGTCGGTGAAGACGACCGTGAGCGGCGAGCTGACGCCGCCGCCGGTGAATGCCGTGATGAGGGCATTGCCCTTCACCGCGCTATTGAGCGTAACGGTGGCGACGCCGCCGTGCGTTGGCGCCTGCGCGGCCGAGAGCGTTCCGAGGTTGGTGTTGAAGGTTACGAGCGTGTTCTCGGTGGCGAAATGGCCGGCGCTGTCGCGCACTTCGGCCCGCAGCGTGGTTGTCTGCTTGCCGTCCGCGAGCAGGACGCTGCGCGTGGCGCGCAGGTTGACCGTCATGAGGCCGGCGGCCCGGCCGACGGATGCCGCGGCCAGCAGCAGGAGGAGCGAGGCAATTATCGAGACGGCGGGCGATCGCATAGGGCGTTTTACGTTCCATGGTCCGGCCTGCGTTTGGCAGGCCGGAAGCGAACTGGCGGCCGATCTGGCAGGTAGCGGACCGCCTGGTCCTGCGACGGCGTGAGGGGATAGCGAAACCTGGGGCGGTGCGCGTCGGGGCGGTTCGTGCGCCGCAGGTTGGGTTGATCGGGCATTTCACGGCCGGGCGCCTTTGGGCGTCCGGCCTCTGCTCTTGGCGACCGTCCGTGGCCTACTGGGACAGGAGCGAAGTGATCAGCTTCTCCGCGATGTTGTGCGCGACCTCCGTGGCGAGATCGATCTCGCGCGCGTTACCGCCGGACGCGGCGCTGCTCGCGTTCTCCGCAGCCGCCTTGACGACGGGCTTCGCCCCGCGGAAGTCGATGAGTCGCGCGCTGATGAGCAGCGTCACCTGGTTCTTCGCCGCGTCGTAGTTGTAGCTGTCCACCGACGTGGTGAGCGCCAGGTCGAAGCTGGTCTGGGGCATCAGCTTCTTCAGCTTCGCGTCGTCGTCGAACGGATGCGACACCTCGTTATTGGTGAGCGTCGACTCGTTCAGCGCCCGCACGACCGTCGGAAGCGATCGCAGGAAGTAGACCGTCTGGTACTTTCCGCTTGCTCCGATGCGGGCGCGCATGGTGTCCGTTACGACGTCGGATAGCTGGTCGCTGATGCCGCCCTTGCCGTCGGTCGGGAAGACGAGAACCGTGCGGGATGCCACAGCCATCTTCTCCTTGGCGCCTCGCATCCTGCCCGGCGCGGACTGCTTGACGGTCTT
>DATGJU010000415.1:0-19071 GCA_035295045.1 Chthonomonadaceae bacterium | reverse complement strand
GCTGCGCTGGGTAATGGGCGAAGTCGAGGCCGTGAGCGCGAGCTACTCGTTCGAGCGGCTGTTCCGTGGCGAGCGGGCCATCACCGTGCCGGACTCGCAGTCCGTGCTGCTGCGCTTCACCTCCGGCGCCACCGCCACGCTGAGCATCTCCTGCGCCGCCGGCAAAGCCTCGCTCAACGCCATGGACTTCGTGATCCGCGACGGCAGGGTGAGCGTGAAGGGCGAGACGGTGACCGTCGAGCCGGAGGGCGTCCATGCGCTGCCGCCTGCGCCCACGGAGACCCTGACGGCCGACGAAGCCTTCGTGCGCGCCGTCGCCACCGGCGACCGGTCCCTGCTCCTCAGCCCCTACGACGACGGCCTGAAGACCGCGGCCGTCACCCTCGCCGCCAACCGCTCCGCCGAACAGGGTGGGCGCCTGGTGCGCGTCGCGGAGGTGCTGGGCGGGTAGGGCGGGGCGGGCTTACGAGCGCTCGGCGGAGAGGCCGTTGAAAGCGCGGCGCAACTGTGAAAGCATTGGCTTGAGCACCGGTTGGAGGGTAACGAGGCGATGGGCGTACCAGTGATTGAGCTCGAAGGAACCTGGGAGGAGATAAGCCGGCAGCTTCCGGACTTCGACGGCAAACGGCTTCACGTATCGGTGCGCCTGGCGGAAGACAGTGCCGTAGAAGGCGCGGACTCCGTGGACGCGGCGCTCGCCCGCATATGGAACGAGGTCCCCGACGCGTCGTGGGAGAGCCTCCCGGCGGATTTCGGTGACAATCTTGACCACTACCTATACGGTTCGGCCAAGCGCCAGTGAACCCGCTATTTGCCGATACGTTCTACTGGTACGGACTTTGTAACAGGCACGACCAGTGGCACCAGATCGTCATCGCGGCGCATAACCGTATTGCTGGTCGCCGGATCGTCACGACGGACGAGGTATTGGTCGAGTTCGCCTCCGCGATGGCGAGCGATCCCTTCTTGCGAGCCGCAGCACGCCTCCTCATCGATTCAATCCTGGCCGACCCCAGTGTGACCGTCATTCCGCAGTCCCACGAAACGTTCCTTGCGGGATGGGCGCTCTATACGCAGCGGCCGGATAAGGGATATAGCCTGGTCGATTGCATCTCGATGGTGTGCTGCCGCGCCGAACGGATAACGGATATCCTCACGAATGACCACCACTTCGAGCAGGAGGGGTTCGCAACTCTGCTCAAGCGATAGCGCGTCGAACGCGAGGGCCACACCCTAGCCGCCCGCGACCAACTACAGAAGCATGCACGCACACTGGCCTTCTAGGGTATATCGAACGCGTTCGCACTCTACGGGTCGGATGCGGGGCACTCACAACCGGCAAGGTACGCGAAATGAAGTTCCTACGATTGGTAGTCCTTATCGCGCTGATTGTCATGGGTCGGACCGGAGCGGGCGCGCAACCGGGCACCACCGAACGCTGGGAATGGAGCGCGCTGCCCCCGCAGTTGGTCCTGGTTCGCGGTTCGGCCCTCCAGGTATCTGGCCGATTGGACGGTGGCACTGTCGAAAGCGAAATAGAGGTTCGTGTCAATGGATACGTCCGCTCTTCGAAGACAGTCTCCGACGGCAATTGGTCAGTTCTTCTCGACACCGGTGCGGAAAAGAAGGACCTCGTTGGTTTTTCAGTCTGGGTCGGCCCTACCAATCGCGCGAAGCAGCGCATCCTCACAACCGGGATTAAGCTCGTTGACACGCCGCCGGCTCGACTGATCGAGCCGGCGGACGACGCGCAAATATCGGGACCTATTAGCTTCACCGTAGACTTGACTTCGCGAAATCTCGTAACCGGAATTGCGTTTCACATTGATGACACGGCGATTCCCGCGCAAATTGACGAGCACGGGCACGGATCACTCGACCCGGTCGGACTCCAGTCCGGCGACCACAGTCTAACGGCTTTGATCCGCTATGCTGACGGATATGCGTTTCGTCTACGCCCCACAAGTGTCTCAGTCGTCGATCGAGTCAGGGCGCTGCCGCTTGAAACAGGAAGTGAGTTGAGCTTCGGCGCCGTCAACGGATATATCCAGTTGCGTTCTGCGATCGCGCGCGACATATCCGTAAAGCAGGTCCAATACCAAATCGATGCGACGACGGTCGCGGTCGCGGAAAAGCCGCCTTTCGAGTCCGTGTGGTGGAATCCTGTGGGCGTGAAAAAGGGTTCGCACGACTTTCGAATTCTATGCGAGGACCACAACGGACACGTGACCGCATCCACGCCGGTCGCATTTGACGTCACACAGACCCGGCGCAAGCCGCGTTCCACGGAAGACGCACGGCCAGAAGGGCCAATTCATCTTCCTACGCCCGACCCGAACGATGTGCTAGAAATCGAATTGGCCCGCGCGGACGACACCCACCTCGTCTACCCCCTTGCAGGTGTTCCACCCAAAATCGTTGCAGGCCCGCAAACGAGCATAAGGATTATCGGGAGCTATTCGCTTGCAAAAGGACAGACAATCGCGGTGCGGGACGGTGCACGTATAATTGCCAGCTCAGTTGATCCAGAAGCAGTAAACCTCGCACTTAAGACTTCGGAGCTCGGTCCCGGTCAGCACTCCTTGCGGATTCAGATGATTGGCAATGACACGCCGGTTACCATTGCGACGACGGAACTACGAATATTCGGCTCAGCGCCAGTTGCCCTCACCGGCTCAATCGGAACCGCCGAGCTCACACAACCGATCACGTTGTCCGTGCGCTCCGAGCCCGACTATGCTGTTGAATCCGTGTCGTATTTCGTTGATGGGCGCCAAGTCACGACCGACCCCGCGACCCGGAAAACCGCGATATGGGACGTGCGTAACGAGCGGCCCGGATCGTGCACATTGTGGGCGATTGTCAAGGGTCGCGATGGAACAGTGGCCCGAACCGCTCCAGTCAAGATCACTGTCCCGATGCGTATCACAGTCAAGGGCCCGATCGGCGTCGTCAAGAATACAAGCCTCGTACGGTTACCCATTCGCGTTGTACTAGCGCCAAGCCTGGCGCCCACCGCAGCCGACTATGAGCTGGACGGAAGGGTCGCAGCCACGGTAACGTCGCAGCCCTTCGACTCGTTCGACACGCCGCCGAGCCTGTTTGACGGCGGGGTGCACACCCTGAAGGTGCATGTAACGGACCTGCATGGCGCGCGATACGTCAGCAAACCCTGGCGCTTCGGTATCAGCAGAACGGACGATGATTTTGCGAAGGTCGATGCTGCATTATCGATTCGGAAACAACTGGACGAGCGCGAGGAGGAGCGCCGACAGAGCGCCGACGCCCTACGACAAAGAATCGCATTCACGGGCGATGCACTTGGCGGCGGCCGAAGGGGCAACGGTGCTCTCGGCTATGTAAACGGGCTGGCGGTAGTGACAAACACCTTGACGTTCTCCAACGGCCTAACAATCAAGGTAGGGGAATGGGGCGAACTGTCCCCAATTCTGGCCTCCTTCGTTCCGGGTGTTGGCAGACTGATTTTTCAAAACACCTTGGCCGATCAATATCCACTCATCGCAGCGCGGAATGCCGTCGCATATTCACACAGAAAGGCACAGGACGACGGATTCCTGATCGACTGGCAAAGTATCGATGTGAAGCTTGGATTTCTGGCGAAGGGACCGATCGGTGGTGATTCGGGAGGCGCAGCGAGCGCCACGGCCATTATGTCCCTGATCACGAAGCGCCCGGTTGACCGATCTACGGCGATTACTGGAACGGTAGATGCGAGCGGGCGTGTCGGCGACGTCGGCGGGGTCAATTTCAAGGAATCGGGAGCGTTTTCCAATCCTTCCATACGTACGGTAATAATCCCGGACGTCGCAGAGAGTCGGGCCGACTTCTTCGCGCTTTTCGATGCTCGCCCCGGACTCTTCGTCAATCGTCGGGTGATAATCGCATCACGGATGGACGAGGTGTTACGCCAAGCTCTTATCGGCTATGACGCAAAATATGCGACCGCAGAAGCCTGGATCCACCAGGGCATTACCGATTTCGTAGAAGGTTACGACGAGGATGCACTGCAGGATTTTGGGCACGCGGAGGAGTTGACACCAGAGAATTTCACGATTGCCGTCTGGAAACGTGGAATAAGCCGCGCAATGCGCGCGCCGGTAGAGTAGCGAAGTGCACGTTGTCGTATGCCAGCCACTAGCCCGCTTCGCCTGCGCCGCCCTCGTGCTGCTCACAGGTGCGGCGCCCGGCCGCCCGGCGCCCCACCTGCCGCAGGGCGCGGGGCTGGCCGCGAAGTATCCGGGCGACCGCGGCATCGAGCGCGACCCGGCCGTGATCTTCCACGAGGACTTCGAGCGCGGGGACACCCGCCAGTGGCAGGAGAGCAAGGGGCCGGTGGCGATCACGGAGGACGCGCCGCACGGCGGGCGCCGTTGCGTCGCGATGCCGATGCACCGCGGCAAGGACACGGGTGCTCACCTCATCAAGTGGTTCACGCCCGGCGCCGATACCGTCTTCGTCCGCTTCTACGTCAAGTTCTCGAAGGACTACCAGTACGACCACCACTTCGTCACGCTGCTCGCCAATCCGCCGGACAACAGGTGGGCCGCCTTCGGGAAGGCAGGCCTCAAGCCGGACGGGAGCTACTTCGGCTCCGGTATGGAGCCCTGGTTCGCGTGGGGCAAGAACCCGCCGCCGGGCGAGGTAAACCTGTACAGCTACTACCCCGACATGGACATCGACCCGAAGATGAACAAGTACTGGGGCAACGCGTTCTTTCCAAAAGGCCCGGGCAAGGGCGGGGCAGCCGGCCCCGCGCGCGTTATCCCGCCGCTGGGCAAATGGCAGTGCTGGGAGTTCATGGTCCACGCCAACTCCGAGCCGGACCGGGCCGACGGCAGCCAGGCGATGTGGGTGGACGGCAAGCTGGTGGGCGAGTTCACCGGCCTGCGCTGGCGAAGCCGCAACGACGTCAAGATCGATGTGCTCTGGCTGCAACACTACGGCTACGACGATAGCGACCCGACTCGCCAGTACTCGAAGTCTGAACAGACCGTCTGGTTCGACGATATTGTCGTCAGCAGGGCATACATCGGGCCGATGCGGGACGCGCCTTAGCGTGCCGCCAATTGACAGGGGCGAACCGGGCGACTATAATCCACCTGTTGTGCGGCAATGACGCCGCCGTGAGCGGGCATGGAGGTTTCAGCGATGTACATCGTCGTTTCGGAGTGGGAGGTGCTCCCGGGCAAGGAGGAGGAGTTCCACCGTGTCGCCGGAGCCATCGGGCAGATTCTGCGGACTCAGCCGGGAGTCGTAATGGTCGAGGCCTTCGATAGCGGCGGGAAGAAGATGGCCGTCCACGGATACAAGGACGAGGCGACCTACCGCGCGCTGGTGCAGGACCCGAACGGTGTGTTTGCGCGCGCCGTGGAGGAGAGCGGACTGGAGAAGATCGCGCGCTGGGTCCGCTCCGAGCGCGGCGAGACGATTGACTTCTAAGCCGCGATGACCCAGGGCAGCATCGATAGGCATTGCGAAGAGTATCTGGCCGGCGGCCTGACCGTCCTGCGCGGGCTCGTTCCGCCGCCGCTTATCGCCGATCTGCGGCGCGAGGCGGCGGTGGCGGCCGAGATCGCGCGCGGGCGAAGCGGGCCGCAGGCGCAGCGGCTCCAGCCCGTCTGGTCGTATGACGGTTTCGACCACGGCCCGTTCCGGGAATTTCTGGACCTGCCGGAGCTGCGAGCCGTCGTGGCGGCGACACTGAGCCCCGATCACCGGCCCTCCGACCGGATGGCCCTGTTCATCGAGCCGCAGCGCGACGCCTGGTGCGGCGCCTGGCACCGCGACTGGGGCAATGTGCCGGGAGTCGATCTGGCCGAGTTCTTCCGCACCGCCGCCGACCCGCGGATGTACAACCAGCTCAACGCACCCCTTTACGACGACCACTCGCTATGGGTGGTGCCAGGCAGCGACCGCCGCGCCGACACGCCGCAGGAGCGCGCCGCCTTCGCCGCCTATCCGCCCGAGGGGCCGGATCTGCGCGACGGCATGACCGCGCCTGAGCGGGAGGCGGAAAGCCTGCGGTACGCGCGGCGGATGCCTGGCGGCGCGCCGCTGCTGCTCCACGCCGGCGACGTCGCCTTCTACAGAGCCTGCATCTGGCACCTCGGCTGCTACCTGCCCTACGTCCGCCGCGCCACGCTGCACGACAGCTTTCTTTGCGACGCCGACCGCGATTGGCAAGCGTCGGTCCGCCGGATCCAACAGGCCGCAAGAACTGCCTGACGGCCGACAGGGCATGCGGCGCTCCGTTCGGCGGTTCGTCTTTGCCTGCATTCGACGCGTAAGGCCCCGCCGACGGACCGGCGGGGCCTTACACCTCACGAGCCACCATTCACGCGCCGGATGGCACGGTCCCGGCGGTCACCGGGTCGACTGCATCCGCTTGCCCTTTCCGGCCCCCACGGCCATTGCGCCGGGCTGCTGGTCCGGGGGAAGCTGCGGCGCGTTCTTCGGATTGTTCTGGAGAATCTGCGCCGTGATCGCATTGGAGTCGCCGGAGTCGCCGGCCGGCCGCACCAGGCTCTTGTACATCACGAATCCCAGCACGGCGAGCGCGACCACGAGAACGCCGACCGCCACGGGTACGGGTAATTTGGGCATATTCCGACTCCTGGAGCCGGCAGCGGCCGCGCGGGCGCAGCCGCTGCCGAATCATCCGTCGCGAGGCTACTTGTTGTCCCAGAGGTAGGCGTTCGAATCGGTGATCACGCCGCTCGATCCGTTCGCCACATTGCAGCCCGCGGTGAGAGCCGTGATCTTGTATGGCTTGACGTGTCCGTCGCAGAAGCACGTGTCCGCCATATCCGTGTGCCAGGGCCAGACGCCGCCGTAGACATTCCAGGCGAGCGGCGTGCCCGGATTCCAGCCGCCGAACCAGTAGTAGCTGCGGCCGGCCGGCGGAGGCCACGCTATGAGCCCCTTGGAGCCGTCGGCCTCGCGGAAACAGGGAGGATCGACGGAGTTGTTGCCGCCGCCGCGAGGCTGGCCGGTCGCGGTGCGATCCCAGAGGCTGTCGACTCCGAGGATTGAGGATGAAGGAACGGTGAGCGCGGCCTCGCTGACCGGCTGCGGCGCGTAGGGATTGGCCCACACGGGGCAAACGAGCTGCCAGTTGAGGGCGAAGTCGTTCTTTACGGTGAGGTTGAAGGCCTCCTGCTTGCCGCCCCAGGCCGTCGGGACGTCGAGGTCGAGCATACGGTCCGCGTAGCCGGCGGGGTCGCCGGGGCAGGCCATGATCTGCAGGTTCTTGACATATGGCTGGATCAGCAGGCCCCAGTTCGTATCGTCGTTCGCCTCGTACGATCCCGTGTAGGAGTTGATGGGATAGAGCGTATCGTAGTCCTGCAGGTACATGGCAATGCCAAGCGCCTGCTGCCGGAAGTTGCTGATACATGTGGTCTTGCGGGCCTGTGCGCGCGCCTGCGCGAAGACCGGGAACAGGATCGCCGCAAGAATCGCGATTATCGCGATGACGACGAGCAGCTCGATCAGCGTGAAGGCGCGTGATCTCGCCGCACGGTTCGGGTGCGTATTCATTTGGATCCTCCCATAGCACAAAAAAAATAAAGGCGCGCAAAAGAAGGCTTCGGGCGCGGGTCACAAGCGCGCGCGGTCCGCAGTCCCGGCAGCATTGCGCATCGCTGCCTTGGTCAACCACTTACTTTCGCTGTGTAACGTCACCTCCTCACAGAGCGTCCCTGTATGGAAACATCGAGCGAGCAATGCGGGCAAATGAATAGACCGCGCAACGCCCTACGCCTGCGCCTCGCCATCGAGATCGCAGCCGAATGCGCTGCACGGTCTGCACCGACCAGTTCCAAGGGTCATCTGTCGGCAACCGCATTGCCACACCAACGAACCCGGCAGTATTTCGTGATTTCCAGCTTCGGCGGCCACCATCGTGCCGCACCGGTCCAGCCATCTTGACTTGCTTGACTTGCTTGCCTTGCTTGACTTGAGCGGACGCAAACGCAATTCGGCGCCGATCCCGCTTCAAGATCGCCGGAATACCGCATAATATTATATAGATGTCAATAGTGTCAAGCCCTTATTCAATTGCAATAAAAAAACAACTTGCGATCGGTACCGTCGGCGTGGGGCGAACGCCCGCACGGATGCACGATCGCGCGATACTATGTAACTCTTCCTTGTTGGACCGGGCCGCCGATTATCCCGCACAGTTAGCAGTCCTAAATCGGCCCCGCTTTGACATAATTAGGTTGGACCAACAGCCACGCGGACGTCCGAGCCGCGTGCCCGCGCGCCGCCGGCGCGCCCGCAGGCTGCCATACGAACGAATCATCTCTTGCAGAGCCAAACGGATCGGCCTGCGCCCCATCGCCAGCGATGGACATTGTGAAGGAACGCCGCTGCCGCCAATGACGGACAATTCACGGCCGATCGACCTGCAGTTCTGCCCGCTCGACGAGCGGCTGGCAATCGATCCGCTTCGTAGCCTCGAAAGCGAGATGGGACAGCGCGCCGACTCGCCGGCCGGGGCGAAGGACGAGAAGCCCGGCCGCGGGGGTGGAAAGCCGGTCACGCTCTATACGCCGCACGGCCACCTCGGAATAGGCCTCGCCGCCTGGCGCGAGATGATCCTCGAGCTCGTGGCGAGCCGGGAGCTCACCTGGCGCTTCCTGATGCGCGACATCTCGGCGCGCTACCGGCAGAGCGTATTCGGCTACCTCTGGGCCATCCTGCCCGCGCTGCTGACCACAGTCACCTTTACCTGGCTCAACCGCGCGAACGTGCTCCCGGTCAAGGGCACCACGCTGCCCTATCCCGTCTTCGTCCTGCTCGGCATGTCCGTCTGGCAGCTCTTCGCCACCGGCCTCACCAACGCGACGCAGAGCCTGGTGAACGCCGGCACGCTGATCAGCAAGATCGGGTTCCCGCGGGAGACGCTCGTAATTGCCGCGTTCGGCCAGTCCGTATTCGACTCTCTGATCCGTATTGCCCTGCTGGCGGCCGCGTTCGCGCTCTACCGCGTCGTGCCGTCGCCCGCCGTCGTCCTGATACCGGTCATGCTCGTCCCGCTCTGCCTCCTCACGCTCGGCCTCGGCCTCCTGTTCGCGCTGCTCAACGGCGTCCTGCGGGACATGGGACAGATGGTGACCTTCGGGCTGATGTTCGGCATGTTCCTGACGCCTATCGTCTACCCGGCGGAGGGCGTCAAATCCTGGCTGATGGGCCTAAATCCGGTAAGTCCGTTCGTAATCGCCGCGCAGGATCTGACTACAAAGGGCCACCTTTCGCAGCCCGCCGCCTACGCCGGCGCAACCCTCTTCAGCGCGGCCGTATTCCTGGTCGCCTGGAGGATCTTCCATCTCACCGAGCCGCGCATCGCGGAACGAGTTTAAAGTAGCTGGTAGCTGGTAGCTGGCGAATGCATCGGCCAGCTACTAGCTACTAACTACCAGCTACCGAAGCGGAGCTTCAATGCCGGACCCAGTAGTGACCGTAAACGCTGTTTCGAAGAAGTACTGCCGCAGCCTGAAGCGCGGGATGCTCTATTCGATGGCGGACGTGTGCCGGGACGCGATCGGAGTTCGCAGCGCCAGCGAGAAGCTGCGCGACGGCGAGTTCTGGGCCGTCAGCGACGTCTCGTTTGCCCTGCAGAGCGGCGAGTGCATCGGCCTGATCGGCGCGAACGGCGCCGGCAAGAGCACGCTCCTCAAGATGCTGAACGGGATCATCCGGCCCGATACCGGCTCCATCCGCATGGCCGGCCGCGTGGGAGCGCTGATCGAGGTGGGCGCCGGCTTCCACCCACTTCTGACCGGCCGCGAGAACGTCTACGTGAACGGCGCCATACTCGGTATGGGCCGCCGCGAAATCGACCGCAAGTTCGACGCGATCGTCGAATTCTCCGGCCTGGACTCCGGCATGCTGGACGCGCCAGTCAAGACCTACAGCAGCGGCATGTACGTCCGGCTCGGCTTTTCCGTCGCCGCGCATTGCGAACCGGACATTCTGCTGATCGACGAGGTGCTGGCCGTGGGCGACGTGACCTTCCAGTCGGCCTGTCTGCGAAAGCTGCACGAGCTGCGCAAGGAGGGCAAGACCTTCATCCTGGTCAGCCACAACCTGGTCGCGATCCAGGAGCACTGCACGCGCGCCATCGTATTCGAGAAGGGGCGCGCGGCATTTGTCGGATCGGCCTCCGAGGCGGTGGTGCACCTGCGCGGCCAGATGGCGCGCGCCGAGGCCGAAGCGGCCCGTGTCAAGGGGGCCGAGAGGGACGGCGAGGCGCGCGGAGCGACCGGCGCGACGCTGCTGGGCGTGGAGTTCATCGATAGCCGCGGCGCCGCGGCGCAGGGCGCGGCGTGCGGCGAACGGCTTCGAATCCGCGCGCGCATCCGCTACGATCGCGCCGTGGAGGAGCCGGTCGTCCGGTTCGGCCTCAAGTCGCTGCAGCACAACCTCTACACCACGCTCACCTCGGACGCGGAGGGAGCGCGGCTGGCGGCGGCCGGTCCAGGCGAGGCCGTCGTCGAGATGGACTTCGCCGCCAACATGCCGGCCGGCGCCTACTCGCTCGGCGTGCTCATCGCTGACGGCCACGTCGGCAATCCCCTCGCCTGGGATTGGCAGGCAGGACTTTTCACCATTGCGCCGCACGTGAACCAACGAGGCGATCTCTACTGCCCCGGCAGTTGGAGCCTCGACCCGGAGCGCTACCAGTGACGCTGGCGGAAGCGGGGCGGCCCGCGGTTATTGGTCCTCCTCCGCGAATCGGACTGCTGGACGATGCGCTTCGCGAGGCGCTGTCCGGCTTCCTCTCCGGCCCGCGCTCGCTGCGCAGGCGGCTCATGGGAGCGCGGTCCGCCTCCGGCACGGAGCTCGCTCCGGTGGAGCGCGCGATTGCCGTGTATCGCCACGGTGATGCGCCGCCCGCTCGTCCGCTCGAAGAGGCCGCGAAGGCCGCCTCGGCCGCACGGCTCCGCGGCGCGGGCGATCGCGAGACGGCCGAGGCGATTGCCGCGGGCTACCGCCTGCTCGAGGCCATGGCTCCCGACCGGGCCGCCGTCGTGAATGGCGACGAAATGTCGTTCGCCCTGCCCTGCATCGACCCGGCCGGCTATCGCGAGCCCTACCTGCGTCCGGTCCGATCGCTTCACGAATATGCGGGCCGCGCGCTTGCGCCGTTCGTAGCGGGGCTCTACGTGCACGGCAGCCTGGCCACGCTCGATTTCGCCTGCGATTACAGCGACTTCGATACGCTGATGGTCGTCCGCAGCGAGGTCGCGACCGATGCGGACCGGCTGCTGGCCCTCGTGACGCCCTTCCGGCGCTCGATGTGCTGGCTTTTCGAGTTCGATCCGCTCCAGCATCACGCGCACATCGTGCTGACGGAGTTCGACCTGGAGCGCTACGTGGACGCCCTGTTTCCGCTCTCGGCGCTCGACGGGGCGCGCGCTCTCGGCAGGGATTGGGCGCCGCTGCGCGTCCTGCGGCGAAGCCGTCCGGAGGTCGCCCGCTGGGAGCTCGAGCGTGTCTGCGCGGCGTTTCGCGGACTGGCGGACTCCCGGTTCGCTCCGGCGACCCCGTACGATCTCAAGAGCTTCCTGTCGGAGCTGATGCTGCTGCCGTCGCTCTACCAGCAGGCGCACGGGCGCGACTGCCGGAAGCGGGACTCATTCGCGCGCACCGCGCCGGAGTTCTCGGCCGAGACCTGGCGTATCATGGAGGAGGCATCTGCTGTCCGGGCGGGGTGGCGCTACGAGCGGCGCGCGCACTCCGCTCAGGGCCTGGCCGCAGGCCTCGCGGCGCCGGAGCTGGCCCGAAAGCTCGCGGCCAACGAAGCCAGCGCCGTGGTGCGGCAGGCGATGCGCGTCGTCGGGCCGGACCTGGTGCCGCGCGCCGCGGCGCTCGCGGACGCGATACTCCGCCGGGCGGCCATGGAGAGCGCGGAGGCGGTGGCATGACGACCGCGGAGCGGCTGCGCGCCGCGTTTTCGCCGGATCGGGTCCGCTACCGGAACTTCCCGGACGAGTACGCACGTGAGGACTACGATCGCGCAATCGAGAGGTACGTCGCACAGGCTTCGAGGACGCCGGGCGTGCTCGGCATTGGTCGATTCGGCAACGTCACAGCGCCGGGGATATCAGATATCGATCTCGTAGTCGTCACGGAGGAGACGCTCTCCGCCGGCGCGCGGTCTGCGCTGTCCATCGAGGGACTGTCGGAAGCTGACCGAAACCTTTTCATGCACGAGCCGGCGATCGTGCCCGCGGACGGAATTGGACACGTATGCGAACATCTCGACGTTCCGGCAGTAGATAGCATTTGGGGAACCGTGCCGGCGCCCCCGGCGCCTGGCCAGGCTGAGCGGAGATGGCACGAGCTGGCTATTCTGATGGAGTGGCTGGGCTGCTTCTGCAAATTCTTCGGCGAGATTGCATCTCTGGAGCTCTCGAACGTCCGCTGGGCGCTGCCGGTGCTCCACTCGATGCGCTACTCTACGAAGCTCGCGGCAGCATTCCTGGGGGAGGCGCCGAACGCGTGGACGGACTATCCCGTGCGGGTGGCGGCGCTTCGCTCCGAGTGGTTCTCGCTGCCGTCGGACGCTGTTCGCGCCGAGCGGCTGGCGGAGGCCCTCGCGGAAGGCTGGTTCGTAACTGCCGATCTCTGTGTGCGGCTGGACCGTTGGATCGGATCGGAGGGCCTGCTGCCTTCTTCGGCCGCGCCTGGGCAGTGGCGCATCTACTCTTATGCGCCGGCTATGTTTGCCATCGCCGCCGGCCACGATTCCGCGGACCAAATGGTTGCCAGGGCACTCGACTTGGCGGCGTGGGATGGACTCGCCGCCGCGCGCCGGTTGCAGAGGATTCGACGGCGCGTCGCTCCCTCGTGGAGCGTCGTCCCGCGGTTTCACGACGCTTTTGGCGCGGCGGCGGCATCGTCGGCGCCTATCGTCCATAGGCGGACCCTGCGGCGCTGGTTTGGCGGCCAGCAGATCGTCCCAATGGTGCCACACAGTCCGTTTGAGCACTATCTTTGCGCTCGCATGGAGCGACTTGAGCGACAGGCGCACTTCCTCGAAGGGAATCGGCTAGGATTCGGCGCCGCCTGTTCGGAGCTTATCTATTCGCCACCGCTGGAAGACGAGGCGACGGATAGCTGGCGGAGAAAGCTGCTTCTGACAGCCCAGAAAGCCTGGGGTACCGGGCGCGCACGCGCCCTCGCTCAGAGCGCCGCGTAGCGGCGCGCCATAATCAAGGTGAAACGAAATCCATGAACTGCAAGCACTGTCCGGAACGGGCCTGCAGGAGCCAGGCGATTCGCTCCTACATCCTCTCTGCACTCCTATGCATCGCACTTCTGGCGCCCGGCGCCTGGGCGCGCTGCCAGACCGTCAAGATCGCGGACGTGGGCGACTTCGGCCTCGCCGGCCAGCCGGAGGCGGACGTCGCCAATCTCATAAAGAGCTGGAGTCCGACCGCCGTAATCACGAACGGAGACAACAACTACCCGTCCGGCGCCTCCAGCACCATCGACGCGAACATCGGTCAGTACTATCATCAATACATCTATCCGTACAAGGGTAAATACGGCGCCGGCGCAAAGAGCAACCTGTTCTGGCCGTGCGTCGGCAATCACGATTGGGGCGACAAGTACCCGAATCCGAGCGGCCTCAATCCCTATCTGAGTTACTTCACGCTCCCGAACAACGAGCGGTACTACGACTTCGTCATAGGTCCGGTGCATTTCTTCTCGCTCGACAGCGACCAGAACGAGCCGGATGGAAACACCGTTACTTCGAAGCAGGCCGTGTGGCTCAAGGGCAAGCTGGCCGCAGCGACCGAGCCGTGGAAGATCGTCTATTTCCACCACCCGCCCTACACGTCCAGCCAGTTCCCCGAGGATGTAACGACAAACATGCAGTGGCCGTTCCAGCAGTGGGGCGCGTCCGTGGTCATCGCCGGGCACGTGCACAACTACGAGCGGATCATGCAGAACGGCTTCCCGTACTTCATCAACGGAATCGGCGGAAACCCGGAGATCGCGGATTGGGGCACCATCGCGCAGGGCAGCGTCGTTCGCTACAACGGCGATTTCGGAGCCATGCGCATTACGGCCAGCCCGACCAGCATCACGTTCGACGAGATCACGCGCATGGGCCTGCTGGTCGATACGCTGACGCTGACGAAGGGCGCGCCGACCAACCTTTCGGCGGCGGCGGCCGACCGGCAGGTTTCGCTCTCATGGACCGGCGTGAATGGCGCGACGAGCTACAACGTCAAGCGCGCCACAACGCCCGGCGGCCCCTACACGACAATCGGGTCCACCACATCCAGCTCGTATACGGACACAGGCCTGACCGACGGAACGACCTACTACTATGTGGTCTCCGCCAACACGTCGTCCGGCGAGAGCGGCAACTCCAATGAAGCCAGCGCTATTCCGCAGCCGCCCGGCCTGCGCATCAACTGCGGCGGCGGCACATACAACGGCACGACCGGGACGTTCGTAGCCGACACGGACTTCACAAGCGGATTCAACTGGAGCTACTCCACACGCACGATCGGCAACACGAACGATCCCGCGCTCTACCTGGATGTTCGCGCGTCGGACACGAGCCTCTCGTACAGCCTGCCGGCGGCGAGCGGAAACTACAACCTGAGCCTGTATTTTGCCGAGTGCACGTTCACTGCCGCCGGGCAGCGCCTGATGAATATCTCCGTCAATGGCTCGCCGGTGAAGACGAACTTCGACATCTTCGCCGCGGCAGGCGGCGCGAACCGGGCGGTCATCCTGAGCATTCCGGTGAGCTCCGTGAACGGCCAGGTCAATCTGACCATCGCCTCGGCGCTTTCCAGCAGCGGCGCAGTCATCGCGGCGATCGAGCTCGATCCGAGCAGCGGCGGTCAGACCGGTCCGCCCGCCGCGCCGTCTGGCCTGACCGGCACGCCCGGCACGCTCTCCGCATCGCTCGGCTGGCAGGCCAGCACCGGCGCGACGTCCTATTCGGTCAAGCGCAGCGGCGTCTCCGGCGGTCCGTATACCACGCTCGCGACGGGCGTGACGACCACCAGCTACACCGATGGCAGCTTGACGGCCGGGACCACCTATTACTATGTGGTGACGGCTTCCAACGCCTCGGGCGAGAGTGGGAATTCAAACGAGGTCGCCGTGACCCCGCAGGCCCAATCGCTCCCGGCTCCGACCAATCTGGCCGCTATCGCCGGCAACAAGCAGGCCGGCCTCACCTGGACCGCATCGTCCGGCGCCACAGGCTACAGCGTTCTGCGCGGCACGACGAGTGGAGGACCGTACACGGCAGTCGGCCAGACGGCCGCGACCTCCTATACCGATACCGGCCTCGCCAACGGCACGACCTACTACTACGTCGTGCGGGCTACCAACGGCTCTTCGCAGAGCGGAAGCTCCAATCAGGCCAGCGTGGTACCGAACGGTGTCACGCTGCGGATCAACGCGGGCGGCAGCGCCTATAGCGGCACGCTTGGCTCATTCGTCGCGGATACGGACTTCAGCGGCGGCTTCCTCTGGAGCTACAGCAGCCGCACGATCTCCGGAACCTCGGATCCGGCCCTGTACCTCGCCGTTCGCGCATCCGATACTAACTTCAGCTACAGCCTGCCGGTCCCGTCCGGGTCCTATACGCTTAACCTCCACTTTGCCGAGTGCACCTACTCTGCGGCAAATCAGAGGCTCATGAACATCGCCGTGAACGGGACGCAGGTGCTGTCGAACTTCGACATCTTCGCGACGGCGGGAGCGATGAACAAGGCGGTCGTCAAGAGCCTCCAGGTCAACGCGACCGGCGGCGCGATCAACCTGACCGTCACTTCGGCGCTTACCAGCTCCGGCGCGGTGCTGGCGGCGATCGAAGTAATTCCAAACTAGAAGCGGCCCCGGCGGCCGGCAGGCAGGACAGATGGTAAATGCGCTGACGCGGAAGGCACGGCGGGGAGCCGAGCGGATCATCGGGCGAATTCGGCATGCCAACGAGCGGGTGGCGAACGTGATCGATGTCCGGCAAAACCCTCCGTCGTCGGCGCATGAGCCTGTCCGGCGGGCGATCGGCTTCCTGCGGCGCGAGGTGCGCGACGGCGGCCTGCTGGTATACGCCGGCAGTCCGCTCAGCTATCCGGAGGTCACCGGCTACACCATTCCAACCGCGCTTCAGTTCGGCGAGTCCCGGTGGGCCGGCCGGGCTGGCGCCTATCTCCTCGCCAGGCAGCTTCCGGACGGCAGCTTCGGCGACCCGGACTGCAACGCGCCCTACGCCTTCGATACCGGCCAGGCGCTGCGGGGCCTTCTGGCGCTCGCGCGCACGCAGGCCGAATTCGTCGATCCGGCCAGGAGGGCGGCCGACTGGCTTCTGCGCCACGTCGAGCCGGCAGGACGCCTGGTCACGCCGACGCAGACGCTGTGGTCGCTCCAGAACGGGAGCCGCATACCGGAGACGATCCATCTGTACGTCGCTCCCGCGCTGCGGGACGCGGCGGAGCTGCTCGCAACCTCCGCGCACCGGGACGCCGCCGAGGCGATCACCGACTACTATCTCGAACGATGGAGCGGCCGCTTCGATGCGCTATCCCACTGTTACGGCTACGTCGTCGAGGCGCTGATCGACATGGGCCGGCTGGACGCGGCGCGCGCGGGCCTGGCCGACGCGGAGCGGATGCAGCAAGACGACGGAGCCGTTCCCGGCTGGCCGGACGAACGCTGGATCTGCTCGACGGGGCTCGCCCAGCTCTCGGTCTGCTGGTCCAAGCTGGGCCAGACGGAGCGCGCGCGCAGGGCGCTCCGCTGCCTCCTGCCGCACCAGCGGCCTTCCGGCGGCTTCTACGGGAGCTGGGGTCCTGGCGCCTGGTATCTTCCCGATCGCGAGATAGGCTGGGCGGTCAAGTACTTCCTCGATGCCTGGCAGCTCGCGGAGGGGCCCGAATGACCCGCGAGCCGCCCAATCATCCGCCCGCCACCGATGCGCTCGCCGCCAGCGGAGACGGTCTCACCCCCGCCCCCGACGCCACCGAGCCTGCTGCCACGATGGGCTGTCTCACCGTCGCCCACCAACCCCCCAAAGTTGGGGGGCAGGAGGGCGAATCCGCCTCAGGAAGGCCGCGGTCCAAAGGCGCCTCCAGCAGGCAGGGGGGCGAATCCGCCTCAGGAATGCAGCGGGCCGAGGGCGGCTCGAGCAGACAGCGGGCCGAAGCCTCCTCCACCAGGCAGGGGTCCGAATCCGCCTCCAGCAGGCAGGGGGGCGAGGACGCGATGCCGCTGGTCTCGATCGTCCTGCCGACCTACAACCGCGCGCAGAGACTGGCAGGCTCCATCGAGAGCTGCCTCGCGCAGACCTACGCCAACATCGAAGTGCTCGTCATCGACGATGGCAGCACGGACGATACGCCGGCAGTCGCGGAGGCGATGGCCCGGCGAGACGCTCGCGTGCGCTATATCCGCCAGCCAAACGGGAAGCTTCCGGCAGCGCTCAACACGGGCCACCGCGCGGCCTCGGGCGAGTACCTCACCTGGACCAGCGACGACAACCGGTACGAGCCGGACGCGGTTGCGACCATGGTGGGGTTCCTGGCCAACAACGCCGAGTACGGCATGGTCTACTGCGACATGGAGAAGGCCGGGCCGGGCGGCGAGGCGCTCGGACCCTACGTTCTGCTCGGCCCGGAGCATCTGCCCGAGACGAGCTGCGTTGGCGCCTGCTTCCTCTATCGGCGCGCGGTGTACGAGGCGGTCGGCGACTACAGTGACGACACCTTTCTCGCCGAAGACTACGACTACTGGCTCCGCGTCTACCTCGCCTTCAACATCAAGCACCTGTCCGGCACCCGACCCTACCGCTACGGCGTCCATCCCGAGTCGCTGACGAGCCGACGCCAGGCCGAAGTGATCGTCCAGACGGCGAAGGTGCGCTGCCGGCACGTTACTCCGCCGTCACTACGGCGGCAGGTGATGCGCGACGCGTACTGGAATGCCCTCTGGTACCATCGCGATCGCAAGGACTGGTCCGCGGCGTGGCCCTGCGCTCGCGAATGCCTGCGACTCGCGCCGCTGAGCCCCGTCCACTGGAAGGCTGCGATCGGCACCGGACTGCTGGCGCTGGGCGTTCGCGCGCCGCGCCCGGCGCCGCCGGGAAAGCAGTCGCATGAGGCGGCCCATCTCTAGCCTGACTGTCCCCGTCCTGCTTCTGATCGCGCTCCAGGCGCCGCCGGCCCGCGCGCAGCGCCCGCCCGCGATCAATGGATCGGCGCCGCTCGCAGCTCATGCCGCGGGCGAGGCGCGCGACACCGCATTGGACGCCGACGCGCTGCTGCGGCGCTGCATGGAGGCCGAGCGGCGAGCGCGATCGCTCACGGCGGATTACCGGCGCGAAACGCGCTCCGCGGGCCAGCTCTCCGTCCTCTCCGGCACGCTTCAGCTAACCAAACCGAACCTCGCGCTCATTCGCGTGCGCGGCGCGGTCCCATCGGACACGCTTGTCTATCGGTCCGACGCGCTGAACTTCGTGACGTATCGGCCCGCCGAATCGGACTACTTCAGCCAGCCCTCGGACGATTCGGGCCGGCACATTCAATCGACCGGGTGCGTCGAGGCCGCCGCCTTCTTCGATCCCTCCGTCATTCGTACCTACCGCGGCCAGGCGGCCCGCGTTACGATCGGCGCGCCTCTCACGATCGACGGGGCGCGCTGCACGCGCGTGGTGCTGGAGGGCGCTCCGGGCCGCTCGACTTTCCAGCTCTACATCGGCGCAGACCAGTTGCTGCGAGGCATGCGCTCGGTCATCGGCCCGCAGCTGTCGATCGAGAGCCGGATCAGCCGCGTGCGCTCGCCGGCCGCGATCCCGTCCGCGGTGTTCGCATGGAAGCCGCCGCCGGGCACGAGGCCCTCGGCAGGCTCCACGTGTCGCTTCGCCATTTCGGACCGGCTCCGCGATCCCGCGCTTACCGCGCCGGGTCGCAACGCTCCCGATTTCCCCGTTACGTGCGCCGGGCCGGGAATCCGGGGCCTCTTCGGCCTGCTCCGGCAGAGGAAGGCGATCGTTCTCGATTTCTGGGG
>DATGJU010000414.1:0-2089 GCA_035295045.1 Chthonomonadaceae bacterium | reverse complement strand
GTGCCGGGAATCGATACCCGAGGTGGAGCGACTGTATAAGAAGTACCATAGCCAGGGGCTCGAAGTCGTCGGCATCTCGGTAGACACGGACCATGCTGCGGTGCCTGCGGCGGCAGCCCAGCTCGGAATCACCTACCCAGTGATGTTGGCGGACTCGATCCTGGATATCCGCCACAAGTTCCAGTTCGATGCGATACCGCAGCTCTATGCGATCGACAAGCAGGGCCGCGTGGCGCTCTCCATCCCCGGCGCCGATCCGACGATCGAGGACCAGATCGCGCCCCTGCTAAAGGAGTAGCCGGCACCGCTCCAGCTCCGCCGGAGTGTTGACATTCATGAAGCTGCGGAGATCGGAATCGACGGCTCGGAGCTCCGCCTCCGGAACGTGGCGCGCGCGCACGGCCTGCAGGGCGCTGCGCGCGGAGCGGATGCCGTCCCGCAGCAGCCGCTCCAGAACCGGGAGGCAGGAGTTCCGATAGACGGCGCAAAGCGGCTCCGGGCCGGTATCAAGCCACGGAGCCGCCGCATCCTCGTTCTCCCCGATCGAAGCCAGCAGAAGCACGAGTATATCCGTCCGCAGGAATGGCATATCGCAGGCGACCACTATGTGCGCGCCGGGGCCTAGCGCGGCGAGCGCGGTGGCGATGCCGCCGATTGGCCCAGCGCCGGGATACCGGTCCGGAATGGCGCGACAGTCCGTCGGCACGGGCAGACCCTCCGCGTCCCCCACGAGCAGGATCGGCGAGGCCAGCGGGCGGACGGCTTCCACGCAGCGCTCCAGCATCGTCCGCCCGCCTAGCTCGATGAGCGGCTTCGGCGCGCCCATCCGGCTGCTCTTGCCGCCAACAAGGATGGCGGCGCCTGGTTGCGTGGGACCGGGGTCCTCGCCTCGTGACAACAAAACACCCTTTTCGGAGCTACGGGGTCAGCACGACCTTCATGCAGCCTTCCAGCTTCTTGTCGAAGATCTCGTACGCGTCGGCCGCCTCCGAAAGCGGAAGCCGATGCGTAATGATGAACCCCGGATCGATCTCGCCCTTCTGGATGCGGTCCATGAGCGGCTGGAGGTAGCGGTGCACGTGCGTCTGGCCCATCTTGAACGTCAGGCCCTTGGCGTGCGCCGCGCCGAACGGAATCTTGTCCAGGAAGCCGCCGTAGACGCCCGGGATCGAGACCGTCCCGCCCTTGCGGCATGCCGTAATCGCCTCCCGCAGCACGTGGGGCCGGTCCGTCGCCAGGCCGGCCACCATGAGGCCTTTATCCAGAAGGTTATCGATCGCGGCGCCGTGCGCCTCCATCCCTACCGCGTCGATGCAGACGTCGGGACCGCGGCCCGCGGTCATCTCGCGCAGCGCCTCGCCGACGTTGACCGTGCGGTAGTCGAGCGGTATCGCACCTCGTTCCACCGCGGTATTCAGCCGCTCAGCGTAGTGGTCGATCGCGATGACTCGCTCCGCGCCGAGCAGGAAGGCGCATGCGACAGTGAGCAGTCCAACCGGTCCGCAGCCCCAAACTGCCACCGTGTCGCCCTTCTCGATATTGCCCTGCTCGGCGGCCTGGTAGGCGGTCGGCAGGATGTCCGTCAGGAACAGGACCTTGTCATCCGGCAGGCCCTCCGGCACCTTCAACGGGCCAACATCCGCATATGGCACGCGGACATATTCCGCCTGGCCGCCCGCGAACCCTCCCAGCATGTGCGAGTAGCCGAAGAGGCCCGACGGCGAATGGCCGTAGATCGCCTCCGCCATGGCCGCGTTGGGATTCGAGTTGTCGCACAGAGACCAGAGCTGCTTCTTGCAGAAGAAGCAGGCGCCGCAAGCGACGGTGAAAGGGACCACGACGCGGTCGCCAACCTTGAGTTTTTCGACCTCCGCTCCGACATCGACCACCTCGCCCATGAATTCATGGCCCAGGATGTCGCCCGGCAGCATGCTCGGGATAACGCCGTGATAGAGATGCAGGTCCGAGCCGCAGATCGCTGTGCTCGTCACCCTTACAATCGCGTCGCGCGCGTTGAGTATCTCGGGGTCCGGCACGCTTTCGACGCGCACGTCGAACCGGTTGTACCAGCAGACCGCCTTCATGAGCT
>DATGJU010000413.1:0-3764 GCA_035295045.1 Chthonomonadaceae bacterium | reverse complement strand
CGACTACATATCCGGCGCGATCGCGATCGGGATGGAGCTGTCGCCCTGGATCGTCGATCGGTCGCGGCGCGCGGTGGGCGGCCTGCTCTCCGGCGCGATCATCCCGTTCGCGCTCATGCCCTGGGGCGTCGGCCGCGCGCTGGCGTGGAACCCGTTCGCAGCGCTGGCCTCGGCGCCGCTCCAGATCTACGTCGGAAAGGGGGATCCGGTCCGGCTTATGGCGCTCCAGGTCGCCTGGGCTGCGCTGCTCTGGCCCATCGCAATGCGCGCCTGGATGAAGCTGCGCGAGCGCATGGTGAGCTACGGAGGATAGAGGGCGCGGTGGCTATCGGTGCTATAGGACATACAAGACCTATAAGACCTATAGGACCTATTGAGGCGCCGGTGGCCCCTGGAGCCACTCACAATGAATACTCTAACTCGCCTTTGCCGCCTCTGGGCGCTCTATGCCAGGATGGATCTGCACTGGGTGACGCGGGACACCAAGACCTTCGTCACCTGGTCGATTTCGGACACGCTGCTGAACTTTGGCGGACTGCTCGGCATGATGCTGCTCGCGCAGCGATTCGGCGGTATTGGTCCGTGGTCGCAGGCGCAAGTGCTGTTCCTGCTTAGCTATTCGGCCGTCTGCGGCGGCGTCATGGAGATGTTCTGCGGCTTCAACGTGGCCTACATCAGCCGGCGGATCGGCCGCGGGCAGCTCGACCACATCCTGGCGCAGCCGCAGCCGATCTGGATGGCGCTCGCGACCGAAGGCTTCTGCCCGTTCACCGGCTCGGCGGTGATTCTGCCCGGCGTCCTGCTGATGGCCTGGGCCGTCAGCCGCCTCGGCCTGCGGCAGGGGCCGGGCTGGTACGGCGCGCTTGCGCTGAATATCGCGGCGTCCACGGTAGTCGCGCTCAGCTTCCAGTTCATCTGGGGCAGCCTGGCGTTCTGGGCGCCCCGCGCCGCCGAGGAGATAAACAGCGCCTCCTCCCGGCTGCTGCGCCAGCTTCGGCCGTATCCCCTGGAGGGGCTTGCTCCGGCGCTCAAGGGCGCGCTGCTGGGCCTGCTGCCGGTGGGATTCCTGGGCTGGGCGCCGTGCAGAGCGCTGCTTGGAATGGATTCGCGTCCCACGAGCATCTGGGTCACGCCACTCGCAGCCGTCGGATTCGGCCTTATCGCGACGGCGGTATTTCGGAAGGGATTGGCCCACTATGGCCGAACCGGCTCGCAGCGATACCTCGCGCACGGACATCGCACTTGAGCTGCGCGGCGTAAACAAGACATTCCGGCAGAGGCAGCGGTCCGGCCGGATGGGCGACATCGTGGCCGGCCTGATCCGGCCGGTCTATCGCGAGATCGCCGCGCTTCGGAACATCGACCTGGAGGTGGCACGCGGCGCGATCGTAGCCTACGCAGGCCCGAACGGCGCGGGCAAGAGCACCACCGTCAAGATCGCCTCCGGCATGCTCGTCCCGGACAGCGGCACCGTGCGCGTGCTCGGGATGGACCCGGTCCGGCAGCGCGAGGCGTACATGAGCCGCGCCGGCGTGGTGTTCGGGCAGCGGACCGAGCTCTGGATGGACCACACGGTTGCGGCGAGCTATGATTGGAAGCGGGTTGTCTGGGACATCCCGCGGGAGCGGTACGATCGGATGCTCGCCTACGTGCTCGACGTGCTCGGGATCGCCGAATTCTACCGGACCACGGTCCGCGAGCTGAGCCTGGGCCAGCGAATGCGCGCCGACCTGGGCATGGCGCTGCTGCACGAGCCGGACATCCTGTTCCTGGATGAACCGTCGCTTGGGCTGGACGTGCTCGCCAAGCGCTCGATGCTCGACTTTATCGCGGACTTGAACCGTCAGCGGCGGGTGACCGTCCTCGTGACGAGCCACGACATGGCGGAGCTCGAGCAGCTCGCCGGCCGAATCGTGATGATTCACCGCGGCGAGATCGCCTTCGACGGACCGTTCGACCAGCTGCGCCGCGAGTTCGCCGACCGCCGCGTGCTGCGCATCGACACCGACTCGCCGACTGCGCCTGTGCTGCCAGGCGCCACGCTTACGGAGTCGCTCGGCTGCCGCCATGAATACGCATTCGACGCCGGCGAGGCCGGCATCGCCGAGCTGCTCGCCTGCGCGGCGAACCAGGTCGCGCTGCTGGACGTGGAGACGCATCGCGCACCCATCGACGACGTCATCGCCAACATCTACGTGCGGTGGCAGGAGAGGTCGAGGCAGTAGGCAATCGGCAGTGGGCACTCGTAACTACTGTAACCGAATTCCCACCGCCGATTGCCGATTGCCCAGTTGCCATGAACTTCCACAAACTCACAGGCCTGGAGCTTCAGCAGGCGCGATACATCTGGTCCCAATCGTTCGAGAACGGCGCGCGCTCTATCGAGGAGTGGGACGCCTGGGAGGCCCGCACGCCCGACGGAAGGACCACGTACGGCGTCGTCACCGAGGCGGGCCTCCAGGCGGCGATCGTGCTGGTCGACGAGCGCGTCCACTATGGCGAGGCGGAGCTGCCGATGAGCGCCGTCTGCGGCGTCGGCGTGCTGCCGGCCAGCCGAGGCCGCGGGCTCGCCGGCTCCGGACTGCTCGCCTGCTTCGAGCGTATGCGCGAGGGCGGGTTCCTGCTCTCCTACCTGGAGCCGTTTAGCTGGGAGTTCTACGGCCGGCTGGGCTACGCCTGGACCGCGCCGACGAGGAAATACGTCGTGCCGGCCCGGGTACTGCCGCCCTCGCCCGAGACCGAGCGGGTCCGGCTGGCAGGCCCGGCTGACCACGGCGCCGTCGAGGCGTGCTACGCGGCGCTCGCGCGCCGGTACCGCGGCATGATGGTACGCCGGCCGGCGCTCTGGGCCTGGCATTTCGACGCGAGCCCCAAGCATACGACCTACACCTACATCTACGAGGCGGACGGGCGCACCGAAGGTTATGTCCAGATGCACGGCGGCTCGTCGGTAGAGACGTGTCTGGACGAGCTGATCGCCCTGACTCCTCGCGCCCGGCGCGGCCTGCTGGGGCTGCTGCGCCGCCACGCCATGCAGACCGAGAGGTTCCGCTGGGAGGCGCCGGCGGACGACCCGCTCTGGATTGCGCTCGCGCATCGTGAGCTCGAAACGTCGCTGCGCTCCCGCCTCATGGCGCGCATAGTGGACGTGGAGGGCGCGCTAGCCGCACTCTCGCCACCGGCGGGCCTCGCCGGCGCGCTGACGCTGCAGGTGATCGACGCAACGGCGCCCTGGAACGGCGGCGTCCGGCACGTCGAAGTCGAAGGCGGCTCGGTAGCCGTATCCGCGGGCGCTGGTCCGGCGCAGGTGACGCTGCCGGTCCAGGCGCTGGCGCAGGCGTATCTCGGCTCGCCGGGCCTGACCGAGCTGCGCGCGGAGGGCCTCGTGACTGTGGCGGACGACGCGGCCTTCGCGCTGCTTGCGTCGCTGCTGGCCGGCCCGCCCGCCTGGTGCTGCGACAGGTTTTGACGAGAAGCAGTGGCGGCGCCGACGGGAGTAAGACAACCGAACCGCAGCGCAGGCCACGATCTACAGAGTCGGCGGGCAGGAATGCCGCGACTGCCCGGCGCTTTGCAGGACCGGCGGGGCGACGTCCACGCCCTTGAGGAGATACCGATGACGACGGCAATCGTGCGCGGACTCGGAGTGATCTCGCTGCTCATGCTTGCGGCGCTGCTGGAGGTCGGCGGCGACGCGGGGATGCGGACGGGCCTGCGGGGCAAGCCGCTGGGATTCCTGGCCGGGGCGCTCGCGCTCGCCGCGT
>DATGJU010000412.1:0-9317 GCA_035295045.1 Chthonomonadaceae bacterium | reverse complement strand
ACCCGGTGGCCTTCGGCCCGTCGCCCGCCTGCGCGGGCGGAGCCCGTTGCCCGCGCAGGCGGGGAATGAGCCGAAGGCTACCGAGACACCGGGTTCAGCCGGTGGCAGCCAGGCGGCGCCGAGCAGCGGCCGGCGCATGAGCCGCCGGGCTGAACCCGGCGGTGGATTGCCGCCGCACCCGCAAGCGGGTACCCGAACCCCGTGCACCCAGAGGGTACCCGGTGGCCTTCGGCCCGTCGCCCGCCTGCGCGGGCGGAGCCCGTTGCCCGCGCAGGCGGGGAATGAGCCGAAGGCTACCGAGACACCGGGTTCAGCCGGTGGCAGCCAGGCGGCGCCGAGCAGCGGCCGGCACTGCAGGGTTCGCGCGAAGGACAATGGTAAATGCGGCTACAAGACAGAGTGGCCATCGTGACCGGCGGCGCCAGCGGGATTGGGCGGGAGATCGCGCTGGCGTTCGCGGCCGAGGGCGCGCGCGTCTGCGTGGCGGACATCGACGCCACGGCCGCCCACCGAACGGCCGAGGAGATCACGCGGCGCACCGGGGCCGTCGCAATGGCGGCGGCGATGGACGTTACGGACGAGGCGCAGGTGGAGTTCGGCGTCCGCGCGACGGCGGCGGCCTTCGGCGGCATCGACATTCTGGTGAGCAACGCCGGCATCCAGCACATCGCCCCTCTCGATGAGCTAGACTACTCGAACTGGCGGCGCGTGATGGCGGTCCATCTCGACGGCGCCTTCCTAACCACGCGCGCCTGTCTGCGGCGGATGTACCCGGCCGGCCGCGGCGCGGTGATCTACATGGGCTCGGTCCACTCCAAGCTGGCCTCGCCGCTCAAGGCGCCCTACGTCGCCGCCAAGCACGGATTGATCGGCCTCTGCAAGGCGGTCGCGAAGGAGGGCGCGGCGCACGGCGTGCGGGCGAACGTGATCTGTCCCGGCTTCGTGCGGACGCCGATGGTCGAGCGGCAGATTTCCGAGCAGGCGCGGGCGCTGGGCCTGACGGAGGAGGAGGTCGTGAACCGCGTCATGCTCAAAGAAACGGTGGACGGCGAGTTCACGACTACGGAGGACGTGGCCGCTGTCGCCGTGATGCTCGCCGCGTTCCCTACCGCCGCGCTCACGGGGCAGTCGATCGTCGTGAGCCACGGGTGGCATATGGAGTAGCTGGCAGCTGGTCCCTGATTGCTGGTTGCTGGTTGCTGGCTGATGATTGCGGTGGCCAGGACACGCGTCACAAGCCACAAGTCACGAGCCACGAATCACGCACCACGGGCCACGAGGAAGGCGATGCATGTGTCCACCTGCGGCTCGGTGAGGCCGTGGAGGATCAGGGGGCCGGTGTAGCCGGATTGGGACAGGAGGCGGAGGTAGCGGCCGTAGTCCAGCAGGCCCTGGCCGGCGGGGAGATGGCCGGCGTCGCCGTCGCGGTCCAGATCTTTGGCGTGGGCGAGCGCGATATCCGGGCCGAGAAGCGCGAAGGCCTCGTCCAGAATCGCCGCCATGCGCGGAAGCTCGCCGGCGTGGAAGATGTTCGCGCCGTCCATGACGACCTTGAGCGCCGGCGAGCCGATCTCGTCCAGCAGGCGGCGCGCCTTCGCCGCCGAATCGACCACGTTGTTGACCTCCGGCTCGAAGGCCATCGCGACGCCGTGCTCCGCGCCAATCGCCGCGATCTCGGCCATCGAGCGGAGGCAATCGCGCCATGCCTCCTCGGACGCATTGTCCGGATGGTGACGCCACATGTTGGCGGCGTCGCGCGTGCCCGTGGAGAGCGTGATGGCCGGCGTTCCGAGCGCTCCAGAGGCGGCTGCCAGCACGCGCAGGCGGCGCATTCCGTCGCGGCGCCGCGCCTCGTCCGGGTGGATGATGTTGAAAGTGCCCGAGACTGCGGCCATCGCGACGCCGCGCAAGTCCAGCTCGGCGCGTATGGCCGCGGCCTGGTCCGGAGCGATCTCGTCCGGCAGGGAGGGCAGGCCGGCGGAGGCGAGGTCGAACTGGACGGCGGTCAGGCCGTGAGAGCGCACGGCGTCCAGCGTCGCGCCGAGCGTGGGGCGCCGGAAGACGCGCTCGAAGATACCGATCTGCATGAGAGTAATCAGATCACCCGGCTGAAACTGTCACGTCAAGCCTTCCGGCGTCGGCCAGTCCGGCGGGCCGGATCCGATCGTCAGCCATATCGCTCGCAAGCGAACAAGGTTCTCATTGTTTAACTGAAGTGCAACGACTGTTGCACGACCGCATCGGGTACGGCCCTCGATCGTTTGCTGGTCCAGCGCAAATCGAAAATGACGGCTCCAGATTTGGGCGCGCGGGTTGAATAGCCTTACGATCACGCCAGAGTGCGGATCCCGGGCATGGGTTTTGCTCGCCTTGTGGCCGTTGCACGTAGGGCATGTAAGTGCGAGGTTTGCGCTTTCCGTTGTACCACCGGACAGCTCCGGGACGATGTGATCCACCTGATACGTGACGCACATCAACTCCTGCGGGCTTCGGCAATAGGCGCATCTGCCGCTAAAATAGGCTGCGGCCTCTAATCGAAGCGCGGACGGTATGTGTCGCTTGTTCATCGCGCCCGGTCGGGCGCGTGAGCTTTCATGTTTTGAAGGTGAATTGCCGCGGCCTTTTCAGTTGCAATGGCCTCGATGCGATCGTATAGACGCTGTAGCTCGTGTTGCTCGCCTTCCGTCAGGACACGCTTGCGATTTGCCTCCAACAGGTCGTCGAGGCGCTCCTGTTCCGGCGCCGGCAGCCAGACTGCCCGGTGCTTCTCAAGACAGTCAGGCTTCTCTTCAGCCTGTTTCGCGATCTCGGCATTGAGACGCCGGATCGCCTCGCGCCGGAAGGGACTTAACGACAGTCGCAAGGCGTCCGCGACAAGCTTATCCGGAGATGCGTGCTGCTCGATCGCGAACTCGTTGAGAGCCTCCACCAGATCTATAGGAAGCTCAAAGCTGGCCACCTGCGTTGTCAACGGCGTATTGCTCCTGGTGCAGCGTTGTACTCCCCATTATGCGGCGAGAACTGTCGCCAGTCAAGATGCCCTTGTGACTGGGCCTTGCTGGTGAGCCCTCGAAGGTACGCAGAGCAGCCATAGCTATAGAAGTCGTGCTTTTGCGTACGAACAAAGATTAGGGAGACCCGAATGGCGGCTGGACCCGTGATGCTCTTCGACGGCAAGTGCAACTTCTGCAATGGCGCCGTACACTTTGTGGTCGATCACGAGTGGGCGCCGGAGTTCCAGTTCGCGCCGCTACAGTCAGACGTGACCATGGAGCTTCTGACTGCCGCACTTGGCGACGCGGCGGCCGCCGCACAGCTCATCCGCGATGCCGAGGGCTCGGACCGGCCGACGGTGATTGTGCTCGATGGCGGCAAGGTCCTCCTTCATTCTTCCGCGGTGCTCCGCATTATCCGGACGCTGCGCGCGCCGTGGTCCTGGGGCGTCATAGGCTGGCTGATTCCACGCCCCATCCGCGATATGCTCTACATCTGGTTCGCCCGCAATCGCATCCGGCTATTTGGCAAGGCCGAGAAGTGCCGCATCCCGACGCCCGCGCTCCGCGCCCGGTTCATCGGAACGGCGCGGGATGCGGGTTGATCCACCCAGGGACGCCGCGCGGGCGCCTGGGCGCAGTAATGCAGTAAGCGGGCACCTAACGGTTGCGCGCGCGGTAAACTGCGAAGGGCAAGCCTGTCCCTGTGCGCCGCCGCGCCGCGACGGGCAAGCCCTTCGCTATAGACCGCTGCGCGGTGTCAGCCCTTCGGGCATAGTGCCGCTGCCATTATCGCTGTTCTGATCGCGGTACCCGCCGGCCGATTTAACCTACAGCGCGCGAAGGGAGCACCGCGCGCAAGGCGGGACAGCGAGGTGCTCGCCCGTCGTCCGCCGCTGCACAAGATACCGATCTACCTCCGCGACAGCGCGCTCATTCCAATGCTGGCGCCCCGCATGCGCGCGGGCGCGCCAGGATCGAGCGGGATCAGCGACATTAGCCACCCTGGCGCCCCGCATGCGCGCGGGCGCGCCGCTGAGCGGCGCCGACCTGATCGTCCGGCACTACGGCACGGCGCCTGGCGGCGGCGGCCTCTACGAGGACGGCGGCGCGGCCCATGCGTACGAGTAGGGCCATTAGGGCTGGTAGGACCTCGCGGGCAGCGGGGCCGGCGGCGAGCTGAAGCGCGTTTCGGGGGAATGGACGCTGGAGTACGGGCGGATCGTGCCGCGGGCCGGCCTTAAATGACGGGCTGTAACGGCCGCCCGAATCTGTGGACGGACGCCGCACACGGCGTGAGGAGTTCCGCCGAGCGGGAACTGCAGCGGCTATACTTCCCCCCTTTGTCAAGACATATTGTGAGGTTGTATAAGTTGAGTCCGCTCGCCTGGTTGTCGTTTCTCGCCGCTCGCTTTCAAGCGTACGCCCAAGCCGGATCGCATCTGCTGCGTCCGGTATAATATAGGCAGCCCGGCCGGAGGATAGGGTAATGCTGTGGAGCGATCACGCGCGCGCTGAAGTGGACAGAAATGACCGATCGCCAATCGAGCGTGCAAGGGCGTTCCGAGCATGGGTCGAGGTGCACTCACGCGATGCCCCTCCCCCTTTTAGATGAGGCTGTCGGCAGAGAGTCCATGAGCGGAGAGCGTTGTTAACGCCCTGCTTTGTCGATACCAACATCCGGGTTCACTGCATTCAACCGTCTCACCCGTATCACCGACGTTGGATCGGATCCGTTGAAGCAGTTACAGGCGAGGGCGAACTCCCGTGATTACGTTCGTTGACGAAGATCTCGTGCGATCCGCGCGATAGTACAAGCGAACAATTAGAATGTGGAGTCACCGCGGTAACTGACTGCGTTCAAAGCCGCGAAGCCATGGGTGCCGATTTTCCGCAGCCACTGCCGCTCCACGGGTTCTGCCAACCGCCTCTGTGAACGCCAACCTCTGATTGCGCGGGTCATTCATCGGCGAAGGGATCGGAGTCATCAATTTCCACAACGGGCGCAGTCACTCGAACCGCGGGGCGCGGGAACACACAGGACCGTTCGATACAACGTGCTTGGTCGGCATAACCCATATTGCGATAGTACTCGACCCTGTTATGTATGGACGGCGACGCCGCCAAACGTACTGCATCCTGTAGCGCGTGAAGTTCCGTTTGCAGGAAGTCCCGCGTTGAAAGATAACAGCTTGTATCATACTCGTTCCAAAGGAACCACGTAGGTGCGGTCAGTGCATTAATGAATCTCGGAATGTCGCGCTCCGAAAGGTACCTGCCGATCCCCGCCATTGCGCCAACGAACTCTTCGTCGTGATCGTTCTCAAAACGGCTAATGAGGTGGTCCAAGACGAGTGCCCTATCATCGGGTGAAAGTATTGAAAGGTCGCTGGGCCTAAAGAGATATGTCTCAAACGCAAGGACGATCGGGCCCGGGTCCTGCTTCAACGTCGCGACGAACGACTTTGAAACACGCGACTTGACATCTGTCGGTACGCTGTCAAACGCGACCCGAAAGCATCGGGCAACCGCCTTACGCTGTTCGCGCATTTCGTAACCGAGGTCCGGCTGGGCGTAGATTTCAGCGAATCGCACTGGGATCACGGACAGCAACAGGCGTTCCACCTCGCACCGCTTCGCTTCACGGAGCACACGCCCAATGATTGCCGGAGAAGTGACATCGTGCTCAACTTTGGTAAGGATTTGCTCCGCGGTGTATCCATAAGTTTCGCGCCTCTTCTTCGCTACCTCGTCAACGATGATTCCGATGAGTGCTTTTGCGACTATGGCTGTGTTCTCGTCGACTATCTCCCCGCCCCTCACGACGCGGCCGGCGTGAATTAGGTTGCGATACGCGCGCACGACGCTCGAAAGTTGCTCGGTTTTTTCCGATAGAACACCTTCGGCTTTACACCGGGCCACAAGCTGCCCGAGCTCCATTCTGCAAAGGGCCTCCTTGGATTTGTCCGTGACAGGCAACGCTACCAAGCAATCGACAAGCAAGGCCTCGATGATGCTTCCTGCAAGGACGTGTACGGCCTTATGTGCGCCGGTGTCCATGCACTTGCAGACCTCCGCATAATCCGCTTCAAGAACATTCCTGAAGTCTTTGTCCGTGATGAATTCAAACGTTGGCGTATTCACGATCGCAATTCCTTCGGCGCCTATAGGGCCATGATCCGTTCGGGCTGTCAGTACGCTGGTTTGCTCACGTTGCGATTGGAATTAGCCAAATCTAACGCAGCAACAGAGTAAATTCACATAAGCTCGTGACAACACCGGCGGTTGAATAGTTACGCAATGGCACGTCGATTGATTGCAACCGATGACCTGTGAACTGTTCTGTCGAACTGAAGCAGATAATGGACCGCGCCCAAGGCGCCGAACCAGGTGATCTTCAATCGAACGCGGTGGTCGAATGAACTACCCGAGCCGCAATCGTTGCAATATAACGCGGCTGCTGCCCTACCGCTCTTCCCGCCCTAGTCGGATGAACTCGTCCAGCTTGGCCTGCCAGCGGGCGGCCATCTCCCTCACGCGTTCTGGGTAGCGGGCCGATAGGTCGTGGGACTCGCCGCGGTCGGTGGCGAGGTTGTAGAGCTCCCAGGGCGAGCCCGCGCCGGCGGAGACGAGCTTCCAGTCGCCCTCCCGGTAGGCGCGGTTGTTCTCGTGGAACCACCAGAGGTCGGGGTGCGTGACCGCGCCGTCGCGGGCGAAGAGCGGCACGATGCTGTGGCCCGGCGCGGGCGGGATCGGCTTGCCGGCCCAGTCGGCGGGCTTGGCGCCGCCTGCGATCTCCAGGATGGTGGGCGCGAGGTCGATCACGTGGGCCGGCGTGCGGCGCAGCTCGCCGTGCGCCCTCACGCCCTGCGGCCAGCGGACGATGAGCGAGGTCGAGATGCCGCCCTCGTGCGTGTAGATCTTGGAGAGCCGCAACGGCGCGTTCGACAGGTTGGCCCAGGGCGGCTCGAGGGTGAGGAACGAGTCGGCCGAGCCGGGCGCCGCGTTCGGATCGTTGCCGTCGCCGCGCACCAGCTTCTCCGCGCTGGCCCCGTTGTCGCTCAGGAAGAGGATGGCGGTGTCGTCCAGCGCCTTCATCGCGCGGAGCTGCGTCATGACGCGGCCGATCTCCCGGTCCATCCGGTCCACCATCGCGGCGTGGATCTCCATGTGCGCGCTCCAGGCCGCCCGCTCGGCCGGGGACAGCGTGGACCAGGCCGGCACTCCCGGCGTCCGCGGCGAGAGCTCGCAGTCGACGATGCCCAGCCTTCGCATCCGCGCGAGCCGCTGGGCGCGCAGCACGTCCCAACCGGCGTCGAACCGGCCATGGTATTTCGCGATGTCCTCCGGCGGCGCCATCAGCGGGAAGTGCGGACAGATGAAGGCGACGTAGGCGAAGAAGGGCTGGTCGGCGTGCCGGGCGGTATGTTCCTTCAGGAAGTCGATCGCGTGGCCGGCTATGGCGGTCGTGGAGTAGTAGCCCGTGCCGCGCGGGACCGGCGGCAGCGGCTTGTCGTCCAGCCGGTGGTCGCGCGGCGAGAAGTGGCGGTCCGTGTCCTGGAGCCAGTAGGAGCGGTCGAAGCCGTTCTGAAGCGGCAGCCCGTCGAGGTGCCACTTGCCGGAGTGGTAGCAGCGATATCCCAGCGGCCGCAGGTAGTCCGGCAGCAGGCGCGCCCACTCCGGCCGGACGCCCGCGGCGCCGTTCGCGAGCACGCCGGGGATGGTGTCGCGCCGCGCCTGCTGGGCATAGTAGCCGGTGAGGATGGCCGCGCGGGAGGGCCAGCATCGGGCGGTATTGTAGAACTGCGTGAAGCGCAGCCCCTCCCGCGCCAGACGGTCCAGGTTCGGGGTGCGCACCTCGCCGCCGTAGCAGCCGAGATCGGAGTAGCCCATATCGTCGGCGAGGAACAGGACGACGTTCTGCCTGCGCGCGTGCGCCGTGACCGCCTGCCGTCCGCCACCGGACCGCTCGACAGGATAGAACCGCCGCTCCGCAGACTGCTGCGCGCTCGCTATTCCGAGGAGGCCCAGCGCCAATGCCGTGATCCAGCGTGCCATCGACTATCTCCCGGCAGGTTGTCAAACAGCCATAATCCTGTCCGTCCTGAAATCCTGTCGAACGCAGAACCGTGCGTATTGCGAGCCAAGACTGCTGCAAGGCGCTGGGAACGCCTTTGGGCAGGATTTTAGGATTGACAGGATTGGATTCTTTTGATGTAGTGTTCAGGCAAATCGGTGTCTTGTTCCCTCTTACCCATCCCTGCGGGGTGCGGACAGATGGGGCGAACTGGACCCGACCCACGATCTGGGGCGGCTTCTTCGCTTGCGCACCCTCTCCGCATCTCTCTGTGCCTCGGCGCCTCTAGCGCAGACGCTAGTCCCGTATGGGCGGGTGGTTCAATTCCCCGTTGCGATCCGCAGCCCCTCGATCTTCCCGCGGAAGCGGCCGGCCGGGCCGTAGTCTCCCACCTGGCCGGCGTCGTCGAAGCCCAGGCAGAACGCCTCCTGCGGCTGGACCGGCAGCAGTCCGCCGGCCTGGCCCTCGGCCGCCTTTTCGCCGTTGACGAGAAGGGTCATCGCGCCGCCGGGGCCCAGCCGGGCCTCGATGCGGAGCCGGCCGACGGGCGCCGCCGCGCAGGTGATCGCCACGGCGGAGCTGCGGATGCGCACGGTGAACACCACATGCCCGTCCCGCAGGTGGAGGCTGTATCCGTTCCCAGTCCCGCCGTGCGCCAGGATGATCCCATCGCGCGTCTCCGGCTCGACATCGACAGTGATGCGCAGCGGCACGTTTGCAACCTGCGGCGCGCGATTGCGGCCCAGCCGGTCGCCGACGCGCAGGGCGGCGAGCTGCTCCGCGGTGGCCGGCGCGACTACAGGAGTCTCGACAACCGACGTCACGCCGGCCAGAAGCAGCGGCTTCGGATTCGCGACTCGGCCCGGCGGCCGGACGCCCGGACCGAGGCTCGTGACGCCGAGGTCGGCGTCCATTTTGGCGACGAGCAGCATCAGCCGCGATACGACCTCCGGGTTTGCCGCCGCGACGTCGTTCCGCTCTCCGATATCCTCGTCCAGATTGTACAGTCGCGGTGGGTACGAATCGCCGGGCCGCATGCTCGGCGGCTTCGAGCCGGGCGTCCCCTCATACTGCGGCGTGATTGCCAGCTTCCAGTGGCCGGAGCGGACCGCCTCCAGCCGGTTGGCGTTGAAGTAGTACTGCGCCTCGCGCGTTGAGGCGCGCGCCTGGCCGCTGAGCACCGGCCAGATATCGACGCCGTCGATCTTGCGCGCGGTCGGCGCCGCTCCACCCGCCAGCTTTACGAA
>DATGJU010000411.1:0-2598 GCA_035295045.1 Chthonomonadaceae bacterium | reverse complement strand
GCTCCTTCTCGAAGTCGAGGATTTCGCCCGGCTCGCACCACGTCGCGACGGCCTCGGCTGCCGGCTTGTACGGCCGAAAGGCGTTCAGGATCGCGCGGCCGGCCGGCGCCAGGTGGCGCTCGATGGTCGTCATCAGCCCCTCGAGCTGCGCGTCCGTCTCCAGGTTCTGCAGTACGCGGAACGGCGCGATCATCAGGTCGAATGTCTCGCCGAGGTCCAGCGCCGTGATATCCGCGCAGGTCAGCCGCCATGACAATCTCTCTCTGTCGCGATCAAGAGCATGTTCGCGCGGTACGGGGGTTCGACTCTGCGACGGGCGTGGGTCGCGGCGCGTAGGGTTTGCCGAGCCGCCTCGCGGCGCCGCACGCGTGGGCGGACTCCCCAAGGATTGGGGGTCGGGGGGCGAACCCCCGGTCGCCACGAGCTTTTCGCGGCAGATCGCGAGCATCGCCTCGGACGCGTCGACGCCGTGGATGAAGGCGCAGCGGCGTGCGAGCGGTACGAGCACGCGGCCCGTGCCGCATCCCAGCTCCAGGACACGATCATTCGGACGAACGCGCGCCTCATAAAACGGCACGTCGTCGATGGGGAAGTCTTGCAAGTCGTAGTATCGGGCCGATTCGTCGCGAACGGTCATGGCGCGCCTCCCGGGACCTGGATATGGAGAATGACAGGCTGCGCCCCGGATTCGTCGCCTGACGCCGGCGCTCAATCCACCGGAGCGGTCAGAATGCGGTCGTTGTAGATGAAGCTGATCCGTTTGCCGTCCGGCGTCCACTTCGCGTCGATGACCCACGGGTCCTTCGTAAACGAGGGGGACGACGGCGCGTGCGGAAAGTCGTAATAGCCGATCTCCCGCAAGCCGCTGCCGTCCAGATTGGACACCCAGCCGCGTTCGCTAACAGTGGCCTCGCCGCGAAGGAAGTGCAAGTACCGATGGAGCCTCAGCTCGATCGACGAGGGCTTGCGCTCGCACATCGCGCCCCAGAAGATCCGGTCGCCCACCGGCGAGACGACGAAACAGCCGATTCCGACGCCCTCCGGCGCGCGCGGCGCATACCGGCGCAGGATGGCCGGACGGCTCCCGAGGGAGAGCTCCACGATAGACGCGCGAGGAAAGTTATACGAAGGGCTGGTCTGGCCGCTTCCGAACGTGGCCACTCCGTTCTGCACGTAGCCGGTGCCGATCAGGAGCGTATTCCGCGACGTGACTCCGAGAAGCTGTGGCGCCATATCCGCACCCGATCGGACCGTCGGCGCACCGAAGAGCCCCTGCGGCAGTGAAAGGTCGGTTGGCGCGGAGTCGCTCAGGCGAACTGCGCGCAGCATCCGCGGATTTGACGTCCGCATCGCGTAGAGCGTCGTGCCATCCTTCGACCAAAGCGGGTTGCTCCAATCGCCGCCGCCGCCGGCGCCGATCCCACGTGACAGGAGCACGCGGCGGGCCGGACCGCCGCCGAATCGATGGATTACGAGGTCAATGCCGGAATTTGCTGGACGGGGTCCCGTATTCGGCTCACCGCCGACCTCTTCCACCGTGGCAATCGATTTTCCGTCAGCCGACACGGTTGCGCAGGACTCGTTCGCCGGAATGTCAATGCCAGACCGCTCGAGTAATCCCCCCCGGCTATCGCGATGAGACACGGCGATGTAGGTGTGCGGATCCGGCGGCCAGGCGTTCGTGTCCGGCAAGATGAGCGCCTGCGAGTTCGAGAGCCAGACGTAGTGTTCTGTCGGAAAGAGTATGCGGCCGCGCCAGGCCGGAACGGTGCAGAAAACCTTCGCGATCTCCAGGGCCGGGCCCGGGCGGGGGCCGGCGAGCGTGCAGAGGATTGCGGTGCCCACCAGGGCGGCGACGCCGGCCAGGAGTGTGACCCGCTTCCGCTTCGGGTTCATGTGTCGCGCTTCCCTGGCCGCCTCACTGGGCATCGACTACCATGATGCGGCCTTTGTAGACGAAGCTGATGCGCTTTCCGCCCGGCGACCAGATCGCCTCCGGATTGGCGGCGCCGCGCTCATTCGCCGGCCGGCCGCGCGGTTTGGCCGCCATAGGCGGCCCGCCAGGCCGCCTGATCGGCCTCCAGCGATTGCCAGCGCCAGCAGGCGTCCGGGAAGCCGACTGCCCGGACGTAGAGCGCCGGCTCGCCGCAGGAAACGCCCTCCTCGACGGACGCGACCACGGCCGCTCCGCCCTGCATCTCACCGCCGCGCCCGAGGTCCTCAAGCGTCGGCAGATAGATCGTGTCGCCGACCTCGGGTATGGCCAGGATTCCCGGATAGGCGTCTGGCCCCACGTTTGCTCTCATCGCCGCTCCCTGTCTGCGCCGGCCACGCCGTCACTCATCGCTAAGCATGCCCCTTACCTCCGGATCGGCGAGTACGGCCTCGACCGTGGAGGGCTTGCCGTCCACCGTCACCGCGCGTCGCACCAGACGGATGGCGTGGCTATAGTCTACGTAGCGCGCGATGTGGACGGCGGTGAGCGGCTGGATCGGCTGGCCGTCGCGCTTATGCCAGCCGTAGATTGCGACGTGGCCCGGCCGCGCGGCCAGCAGCGGGGTCTGCACCACATCCTTCTTGATCCCGGCGACCAGCAGT
>DATGJU010000410.1:0-2537 GCA_035295045.1 Chthonomonadaceae bacterium | reverse complement strand
CGGCGACGCCGGGCTGACCCACGTCGGCGCGCGGTACTACGATGCGCAGGTCGGGCTGTTCACCACGCGGGATACGGAGCTTACCCAGAAGGCGTACCTCTACTGCGAGCACGATCCGGTCAATAACTTGGATCCTACAGGGCATGACGACTCAGGCCGGAAGCGGGAGCGCGTGCAGTTGTGGTTCCAGGTCGGGGGCGGTGTGATTGGGGCGGGCGTCGGCGGCAGACTTGGCGGCAACTGGGGCGCGGCTGCGGGCGGAGGTATCGGGATCGTCACTGCGAATGAACTTTACTACCTCCTGACCGACTTCATGGATAAGGACGGCGGGCATCCATGGTCGTCCCTGATTCCATTCCACGACCACGGTCTCGATCAGCTCGTCAAATCCCTTGACGTCGAGGAGTGGAAGATACCACAGCTGTGGTGATTGCCAGGCGGGCGTCTCCACCCGGAACACCAGCGAATGGAGGCGCCCGCCCTTGTCGCATGCACCTAACGGTGTGCGCTGCGCCGGCCCAGGCGTACTTAGGCAATCGTAATGGGACCCGGGGTATCGTGGCGGCGCCCCAAGCTTCGGCAATGACCTAGCGCGGCAATACCGTACGTTGCCGCGCTAGGTGGATTTGCGATAACAACGTGAACAACGTGTCCCCCGGCTTCACGCCCCTGGACGGTGGGAATTGTCGGGCGCGTCGCGTGGCGGCTATTCGGGAAGACGCTTTTCCATGCCACGTTCGGGTTCCAGGATCGCCGCAGTCCGTGGCCGGGTCATGGCAGCTCGTCTCTCAGTTGCCGGGAGCGATTGCTGATGCAACGAACCTCAATTCGAAAGATGGCCAAATTTGGAAACTACGTAACTGCAGGCGTCGTTTTCGTGCTGGCATTACTGTGTTTCACCATCCGGCTTCCGGACAGGTTTGTACATCACAGCGACAATCTTCGCGCGCTGGGCCGAGGACTGATAATCGGCGCCGGGGTAATTCTGTTCGGACGTTCGCGACGATCTTATCCTCGCCACGGTCCGCGCGGACAGTGAACCGCGTTTCGCGATTGCCCGCGCTAGGGTTTACAGGCCGCTGGTTCAGCATAGCGCTCCAGAACAATCAAGAATGTAACGGTGCCCGCGCACCGCGCCTGTGCCCCGACGCGCAAGCCCTGCGGGGCGGCGGAGCGCCAGTGTTGACATCTCCGCGATGCGAACGGCATAATGGCACGTAGCTCGGATGCGAGGCGCAGCGGCTGCCAAATTCCAACCGGGGGAGCGCCTATGGACCGGATGCCGACACGCAACTGGATGCTGCGCCTCGGCCTCGCCGCGCTGGGCGCGGCGATTGCATTTTTGGCGGTGCGGCTGGAGCCGGCGCTGCGCGCCTGGGCGCACGGCCGGCCGATGCTGCCGATCATTATGCTGCTCGTGGGCACGGCGCTGCTGAACCCGCGGCTGCGCAACCAGGTGATCGTCGGGCTCTGCTTTGGCGTCGCCTTCCTCGCGGTCCGCGATTCGTACCACACGCACCTCTGGTCGCTCCCGTTCGCATCGGACCGGCGCCTGGCGAGCGCGCTGATACTTGCCGCGCTGCTGGTCATCGCGGCCCTGGCCATCGTCGCCGCGCTGGTCGAGACCGCCGCGCCCGGCAGCGTGGCGGCGCGCCGGCTCTACTTCGGCGCGACGGCCCTCTACTGTATCGGCCTGGGCTTCCGGTACTGGTGGCCGCACGGCTCGCTCCAGTCGCTGGTGCTCTGGACGACCGGCCTCATGGCGCTGGCGGCCTGCCTCGTCGCGCACAGGATCGTGGCAGCCGATGCCGCCGAACGGGGCCGCACGGCAGGCGCGGACGACCTTGACCAGCGGCGGCGGGACGCGCGGCATCGCGCCGTGCTGCGGGGGCGGGAGTGGCGCGATCCGGCGGCGGCGATGGAGAGCGGCCAGATACGGGCGGCGACAAATACGCAGTCGGGCACTTGACGGCGACGGAGGTTTTCTGATAGACTACGAGAACTAGAAAGGCGCGCGACCCTTTAACCGCCTCCATACGGCCCCTGCTTGTCCCCCTCCCCCCAAAGGCGCGTGACAGCATGATGCGGCATGGATCTCAGTAACCGACAGGGCAGACGAGAACAGGGGCAGCGGATCCAGACCGCTGTGGAGCGCGCCGGGCTCTCCATCGAAGAGCTAGCCAACCGAATTGGCTGCTCGCGCGCGCTCATTTATCAGTACCTCTCCGGCAGCACGCTTGCCCAGCCCGACCGTCTTCAGCAGATCGCCGCGCTGTGCGAAGTCCCCCTCAGCTACTTTTACGCCGATACGATCGACGCCGCCGAGCCGGACGGCGCGCGCCCGGACGCCGGACCGCTCGCCGCCCAGGACGTAACCCAGCGGCTGGGCGACGGCCTGCGCGCGCTGCAGGAGCTGGCCGATGCGCAGGCCGGCCCGCCCGACTACCGCGCGCTCGCCTCAACCTGCGAGCGCGTCCTCTCCATCGCCGCGCAGCTCGGCGATAGACAGGCGCAGACTCGCGCCCAGCTCCGCCTCG
>DATGJU010000409.1:0-2713 GCA_035295045.1 Chthonomonadaceae bacterium | reverse complement strand
CGCGCAGGGATCGAATCGTGCCGGCGCGCGCGTTCGCCAGGATCAGGCAGCGGTGCGGCCTGCCTGCAGCCGCGGGCTCAGGGTTGAGTATCGGGGCAGCGGCGGTCATGCGATCGGCTTCCGTTCCATGTATCCTCCAATGCAGCCGGTGACGGTTATAGATACGGTTTCCGCACCCGCTTCAGCACATTGGATGGAAGAGCCGGCGCAATTGTTCGCCTATTTGTGCTCGCCCGCCGCGCCGCGCAGCTCGACAAGGAAGCAGAGCTCGTTGGGGAGCTCGATTCGCTCCGCGGTCCAGCGCATGGACTGCAGGACCTCGCGGAACCGGGCCTCGTGGGAAGCGGCCATGCCGACGTTGCGCCCGCCGAGCGTACGGGTGGGAAATGAGACCAGAGCGTACCTGGCCCGGAGCGCCGACAGCCATTCGGCCATCCGCTGCGGCGTGGGCTGATCCAGGAGCGGCAGCAGCTTCAGCACGAGCGCGATATCGGCCTTCGCGCCCGGCGGGGCTTCCGCGACGTCCCGGGTCTCGACCCGCACGGTCGCCCGTGGAGCGTACGGGCTGGTGTCCATGGCCGCCTGCAGGAACGCGGCCGCATCAACGTCCAGGTCGAAACCCGCGTAGCTTCCGCCCTCCTCCACGCCCATCCAGGGCAAGGCGAGCGGATTGAAGCCGCAGGCCACGTCGAGAATGGATTGGACGGGCCGCGCGGGGGCGAGCGTTCGCCGGTAGAACCCGTCCAGAACCTCGAGACGCTCGCTCGTGGACGCGTGCGGCCGCATCATGCGCCGGAGCTCGGCGTGGAAGGCCACCTCGTCCGGCGCGGCGCGAAGCGCCTCGAGCCATTTTCCGTAGGGCGGCCGGGCGGAGAGATAGGCGCCGCTGATCTGATGCAGGCGGCTGCGCGTCTCCTGCTCGGCCTCCTTGAGGGAGCCGCGCCGCGCCAGCTCCCGCGCGGCAACGCGACGCACCACGTCCGGGCAGAGCGAGCGGTATCGCGCGCTGCGCCGGATCGTCTCGACCAGCCGGTCCAGCGCCGTGGGGTCGGAGTCAGGCGGTTTCACTTGGCGCGCCTCGTCTTTGTGGGCTCGCCCCTGCTGCCAGACTCCGGATCCCTGCCGATCCCGGCGAGCGACTCCTGGCCTGCAGCGGTGGCCGAGATGGCCCGCCATGGCCGGCATTCGCGCCGGGGCCGGCAATCCATCGGAAGCCCTCGCGATTTGACCGGAGGAGCCGCGGTCTTCGCGCCATTGGCCGCCGTGTAGCCGCTATCCATCAGGAGCCTTCGCGGTTTTGGCGGAGGAGTGACATAAGGGTGGTCATGAACCGGAGGTTGTGCAGAGTCGCCAGGCGGAAGTAGAGCGTGTCGGCGCTCTTGTGCAGGTGGCGCAGATAGCCGACCGAGTAGCGTCGGCAGGCGAGGCAGTCGCAGCCGGGCGAGATCGGCCGATTCGCCTTGAAGTGCTTGTCATCGTCGATGTAGAGCGTCTTGAACCAGTCGCCTTCGAGGCGGAAGCCGTCGTCCGCCGGATCCTGCGCGAAGACGTAGAGCCGGCCCGTCCGGGCATCGCGCGTGGGGAGGGCGGAGTCGAAGGTGTCGTAGCCCATCGCGGCGCACTCGACGATGCTTCGCGGGTGGCCGACGCCGAGGGCGTGCAGCGGAAACTCCGGGGGTATCGCTTCGCGGCACAGCGCGAGCATCTCGCGGACCAGGCTGCCGTGGGCGTCGAGCGGCCAGCCGCCGTAGCCGTAGCCGTCGAAGCCGATCTCCAGGAGCGCCGCCGCGCAGCGCCGCCTCAGCGCCGCGTCGCCCCCGCCCTGCACGACGGCGAAGAGCAGCGGCTGCGGCGCGTCGCCGCGGCGGCGCTGCCGCTCGCTCTGCCGGACGAATTCCGCCTTGCACCGGCGCGCCCAGGCCACGGTTCGCTCGACAGAGAGCTGCTGCTCGCCGGCCGGGTCGTCGACGTGAGTGCAGTCGTCCAGGCAGACCACGATGTCGGTGCCGTAGGCGAGCTGGAGCTGGACCGCCTTCTCCGGCGTAAGCTGGAAGTCCCGGTCCGCGCCTTCCGGCCGGAATCGGATTCCGTTATCGCCGATGCTGCCGAACTTCGCGTTCTGCCGCACGAGCGAGTAGGCCTGAAAGCCGCCCGAGTCGGTGACGATCGGCCGGGTCCAGCCGGTCATCCGGTGGAGGCCCCCGAGCGCCGCGATTGTGGACGAGCCCGGCTTCTGCATCAGGTGGAACACGCTCATCACGAGCGCCTCGACGCCGGCGGCCTCGAGATCGGTCGCGTCCACGCCTCGGACGACGCCAAGGGTGGCATCCGGCAGGAACGCGGGAAGCGCGATCGCGCCGGAGGCGACGAATAGAGCGGTGCGCCCCGACCCGATCGCACTCGCCGCGCCTGCGCCGTCCGGCGCGCCAGCGTCTTGAAGCGGCAGTCCGGCGGCGCGCTCGGCCGGAGGCGCCGGCATCCGGCGGGGCTCGCCGGCTATCGCGCGCGGCATGTGCGGCGCAGCGCGCCGGCCGGCTGTCCGTTTTCGTCCCGCCGACTGCCTAGCCACGGCGCGAAGCCTCGGCGACATGCCCGTTCGGCGCCGCGCCGGATGTACCGTCAGGAGCGGATCGATCGGCCGATTTGGCTGACCGGCGCCTTTCGTGCGGGCCGGCCGCATGCTCGGCGGCCTCGTCATCCTGTGGGGCCGAGC
>DATGJU010000408.1:0-18570 GCA_035295045.1 Chthonomonadaceae bacterium | reverse complement strand
TACGAATCGCCAGCCCCGGTCCCGGGAACGGGTGCCGCCAAACGATTGAGTCCGGCAGTCCGAGGGCGCTTGCGACCGACCTCGCCTCGTCTTTAAACAGCATCCGCAGCGGCTCGATCACCCGGAGCACCATGTCTTTCGGCAGCCCGCCGACGTTGTGGTGCGTCTTGATTGTGACCGCCTTCTGACTTTCCCCACTCTCGATCACGTCCGGGTAGAGTGTTCCCTGCGCAAGAAACGTCGCCCCGGTAATATTGTCGGAATGCTCCTGGAAAACCCGCACGAATTCTGCGCCGATGATCTTGCGCTTCTCCTCCGGATCCACTACCCCCGCCAGTGCGTTGATAAATTGCGAACGGGCGTCCGCGTAGATCAGATTGATACCGAAGGCCGCGGCGAACTGGTCGCGAACCTCTGCCGCCTCGCCTTTACGCAGCAGGCCGTGATCCACGAAGATGCACGTCAGCTGGTCGCCGATGGCGCGATGCATGAGCGCAGCAACGCAGCAGCTATCGATGCCGCCGGAGACACCGCAAATGACCTGCTGCCCGCCGACGCGCTCCCGGATCGCAACGATCTGCTCTTCCACAAAGTTCGCCGCCGTCCAGAGCCCGCCGCAGCCACACGGCCCCATAAGGAAGTTGCGCAGGAACCTGAGCCCGAACGGTGTGTGCGCGACCTCCGGGTGGAACTGGACGCCGTAGAGAATGCGCTCCTTGTCCGCCATCGCGGCTACGGCGGCGCTCGCCGTGGTTGCCAGGATGCGAAACCCGGGCGGCGGCGTCAGCACCTTGTCGCCATGGCTCATCCAGCAGTCCGCGGTGTGGCCCGCCGCGCCAATACCGTCGAACAGCGGCTCCGGATCGAGAATTGTCAGTTCGGCGTGGCCGTACTCACGCCGGTCTGAGGGCCGCACCTCGCCGCCGAGCTGATACGACATGAGCTGATGGCCGTAACAGATGCCGAGCACCGGTACACCGAGCGAGTAAATGCCGGGGTCGGCATGTGGCGCGTCCGCGTCGTAGACGCTCGATGGACCGCCGGAGAGGATCAGGCCGCGCGGCCGGCGCGCCGCGAGATCGGCCGCCAAGGTGTCGAATGGGACGATCTCGCAATAGACGCTGCACTCGCGCACGCGGCGCGCGATGAGCTGCGTGTACTGCGCGCCGAAATCCAGGATCAGCACGATCTCGGCCTTTGGATCCCGGTTCCTGGTTCCGGCTTCCTGGCTGGGCATTGGCGGCCGCAACGCTGGCGATGACGGATCGGGGGGCGTTTGCATGTTAGATGTCGGTCTCCTCGTCCTCGTCCTCGTTCACCTCAAGCCGTTGCTCGGCGCGTTCGGCGAGGATGGTCTGCCGCGGCGACTCGCCATCCAGCCGTTCCTGCGGCGTGTCGAGCCAGAGAAGGTACGATACGCCGAGCCTGTCGCGAGCGGCCTCGTAGCTAAGTCCGTCTGCAAGTAACGCGGCCCGCTCCTCCTGCCACACGCGGTTCGCGTCGTCCCGCAGGGTCGCCTCCTTCCAGCCCATCAGCTCGCCCCAGGTCATCCCCTCCCCCATGTCGTCCGGGAGCCAGAGGCAGCGCGTATCCAGATCGTTCGCCAACTCGTCGCACCACTCGCGGAAGCCGGACTTCCACTCCGCCTCATCGCCACTTGCGAGACCCTGAAAGTCCTGCAGCCGCTGCGCGTAGAACAGGTGGTCGTCGAGCGTCGCCGCGGCCCATTCCGGCAGCTCCAGGCCCTCGGTCGATTCCAGGAACGTGAAGAATCGCAGCAGCGAATCCGGAAGCCGCTCCTGCACTTCGCGGTCCGCCATGGTCTTGCGGATGTAGTGGCTGAATACGAACCAGCGCAGCTCGAACTCGTTAACGTCGGCGACCGCTTTGCGGTGCCGGTTCGCCATGTAGTCGACGAACGTTTCGGCATTGAAACAGTCCTGCTGCGCCGTACGCGTATCGACCGCCAGCGCCTGCTCCAGCCATTCGACGAATCCGTCGAGCTGCTGATAGCCCCGGTCCAGAATGGCCTGAATGTCCGGCTCGGTATCTTCGTCTGAATAGTCATTCAGCTCAGGAGGCTCATCGTCATCGTGCGCGGAGGCCATGTTCGTCCCCTACTAAAAAACTGTGTATCTGAATCGATGCAGACGAATCGCGCGCGCAACGGGTTCCTCGCACGGCGGATCTCCTGCACGGATCACGCGGCCGCAATGAGGAACGCGATACAGATCGTTCCCAAGTATACCAGCAGAAGTCCGCTTGCGACGGCGAAGTACCGCTTCGGAACGATACTCTGCCAGCCAAGCGCCGCGAACAACACGATCGGCAGCATGGCGGGATAGAAATAGCGACCTTGCGCCTGGAAGTACCGCAACGTGAACATCGCGAAGCTCGCTGCGACCAGGAGCAACACCGCAGACGCGATCGCGAGGCCGCCCAACGCCGGTCGCGATAGGGTCGCGCGCTCGCGCAGCCCGAGTCTGACAAGCCCCGCGGCGGATGCGACTGCTGCCAGCAGCGCCACCACGTAGACCTGCTTCGCCAGGAAATGCGGAACGCCGAATTGCGCGCCCGTTTTCGTAGAATACACGGCCAGGAAGCTCTTTGAGGTCCACTCGGCGACCAGTGCAGCGTAGCCCCGCCAGCTATCGACCGGCAGACCGGCCCGGCCTGTCGCGACGTCCACGGCCTGGGTCGTGCCCACGAACGATTTGCTGAACAGCGTGAGCGGCAGCCACTCGTGGTACAGCGCTGCATTTCGCGCGAACCACCAGCCGCTGACGATTGCCGCGCCGGCAACTATCGCAGTGCCTCCCCGCGCGACCGCGGCCGGACGCTCGCCGTTGCGCCACAGTATCGTGAGCGCAAGCAGCGCGGCGGGAAGCAGAAGCACGGCGGTCGCCTTCGTCAGGAGCGCCGCGCCGATTACCAGCCCGATCATGGCGGAGCGCTGAAGCGTCAGCCCGCGGACGAGCGCGGCGAAGACCAGGAGCAGGAAGACGCTGAACCATAGCTCCAGCAGGCCGTCGTTGTTGACGACGGAGGTGATCGCGGCGTGGCCGGGGATGAGCGCCGCGATCGCGGCTGCCAGCGCAGCCGCCTCCGGGTTGTCCGGGAACAGGACGCGGACGGCGCCGAATATGGCGAGAATGCAGCAGAGCCCGATCACCACCGAGAGGAGCCGCATCCCTCTCACCCCGGCGGGCAGCAGGCGAGCCGCAAGAACATAGTAGAGCGGCGGCTGATGCCACTCGTAGGCGCGCCCCTCGTCGCCGGGAAGGGACTGCGCCTGCTGGCTGGGCAGCCTGCCCGTCGCGACGAACCGGACGTAGGAGACGTGCGCCCCTTCGTCCGGAGCGTCCTGATACCCGGTTGCGCCAACGGGCGCCCGCATCGCGTGAACGCTTGCGATGCAGACGTAGAATACGAGCGCCATGGCAAGACCCACTCGCCAGCCGATCGGAACTGCTCTTGGACCGGCCGGCAGCGGCGACAGCGGCGGTCCGGCGGCGTTCGCGTTGGCGCGCAGATCGCCGGGCCGGGACCTGCTCATGTACCGTCCGCTCCAATCTCCAGTACGGCGACGCCATGGTGGGCATACTGGAGAATCCACGTCCCCCCTGCGATCGCTTCTCCGATTGTGCGGCGCCAGCCAAGGTCTTTGCCCGGGCTCTGCGCCGGATCGTACCGCGTGCGGAGCGCCGCCGCGACGATGTCGAGATCGTCCGGTACGCGCTCGGTCTGGCCAGGGGCATTGTTGAGGTTTATCATGACGTACCGAAACCCGTGCTCCCGCAGCCACGCAGAGAGCTCAGCTCCGCTATGCAGCCTTTCATACGGTATCCACGACGAATGCTCCCGGTTACCCCAGATGTACGGGCGGTCGAGATTGAATCCGAGGACGTCCTCATACAGCACAACACCCGCTCCAGGCGGCGCGTTCGCATTGATCCACTGCATCGCGCCGTAACTGGCAAGTCCCTCCATCCGATGCTCGCGAACAGCTGGATTCGTGATTACGGCGGCCACCTCCGGCAGCGACAGGGCCGTTGGCGGCAGCCCCCTCTCCTGAGCGTCGATCGCCGAGCGTCCTCCAGTGGGCAGCGCCACGATCCCCCAGCCCAGCAGCGCGGCCTGACCGAAGACGGCGCTGATGGCGAGCACGCCGACCACAGCGTTGACAATTCGCGAACGCCCTGGCGCCGCCCCCTCGAACCGCGACTGGATAGCGAACCCGCAGCCAATGGCCGCGAACGGCAGGACCGGAATGAGGTACCTCACGTGCTGCGAGATAAAGAACCAGCTCACGAACAGCCCGCCGGCCAGCAGCAGCGCGTCGGCCAGCGGTCCCGGCGGTCTGTCGGCAAACGCGAGCGAGAGCAGGAGGGCCGCATAGAGGCCGCCGACCAGCGACGTAAACGTGAAGTCCGCAGGGTTCGTGTAGAGCGCTGGCCGGGCCACGAGCGTCCACGGCGTGGCCGCCAGGTTCCGCAGCGATTCGGCCGGCCTGGAGATCGCGTGTTCCGTGCCAAAGCTCTTCTGCTCGTTGGTATACGGCGTTTCCCGGTCGGCGCTCCAGTATCTGCTGTGCGGAAATAGCCGGAACGCGTATGGATAGACCGGATTGCGCATCCAGACTGTGTTCTTGATGTACCATGGCGATCCAATGGCGCATGCCGTGATTGCGTACAGCACGACGGCCCGGATCGGCACGCGCCGGAGCACCGCGAGAAGCGCGACCAGGACGAGCGGGACAAGCGCGAGGTACTTTACGCCGAGTGCGAGGCCCATGAGCGCGCCGGCCGCGATCATAATCCGCGCCGCCGCTCGCGCGGGCATTGTACCGCCGTTGTCCGGTCTTGCCGCGATGATGACCAGATAGGCGGCCAGAAACACGTAGGCGGCGAGTGCGACATCGATATAGGCGATCGAGGCTTCCCAGAGAAGAATGGGCGTAGTTAACAGCGTGACCGCGGCAACGAGGCCTGCCAGCCGCGTCAGGTACCGATCGCAGAATGCCACCACGGCGCCCACGAGAATTAGGGCGTATGCGAGGTGGAACAGGTTCGCGGCCGCGTATCCATCGAGCGCGAGGCCGATAGCGAAAAGCATCTCGACCGTGAACGGGAAGTTGCTGTGGTGCTCGGTCGGCAGCACCGCGATCTTGTGCTGGAGCAGAAAGATCTTCGGGTCCGCCAGGTGATAGGCCAGCGCATCCCATTCGTGCGGGCCCGGCGGCCTATAGCAGGCCGCAAGCGCGATCAACAGCAGCACGGCGACCAGCAGCGACAGGATGGCCTCCAGGGCGCGAGCCATCGGTGGAGCGCCCTTCGCTTCGCCCACGTTGGCCCTCTGCCGCGCCTGCTCCCGCGCGGCGGTCCACGCCGCCCTGAACCCGGGTACGCCGAGCGCGCCGCAGAGCGCGATCCAGCCGGCGATCCAGCCGGGCGCCAGCAGGCTGTACAGCCCGAGGCCGTAGACGCCGTAGCCGATCGCGCCCAGGCCGATCGCCACGGACACGAGAAGCCGCTCGAATGGTCGCAGCGCGGCGGCGCCCTTGATCCGGCTGCCGAGCACGATTCCCAGCAGCGTGGCTCCCAGGCCGGCCGCAACGAACAGCGTGACGGCCGCGACAAGTAGCGCTCTCATGCCGCCTCCACGCGCGCGGTCAGCAGGGGTCTTGCGCCGGCCGCCCCAGCCGGCGCGACGGTGACGACGCCGGCATAGTGACCGTGGCTGCCAGCCTGTACGACGAGTGTTCCGCCGATCGTCTCGCCCTGCGGAAGGAGCTCGTGCGAGTGACCTCCTGCGATCAGGTCGATTCCCAGCCCCTGCCCCGCCAGCTCGCGGTCCAAGCGAAGGCCAATGTGTGTCAGCGCAATCGTGATGTCCGGGTCGAAGCGCCGGTGAAGCTCCGGGACAAGGCGGGCGGCGGTCGAAAGCGGCGGGTCGAACACGTAGGCGGAGAGCTTGCGCTCCCACATCCTCGGCGTTACCATCGGCACCGTCAGGCCGAAGACCAGCACTCGCCACCCGCCGGCATCGCGCACAATGTAGCGACGGATGTGCGGCTCGCGGCCGCGGGACGCGGCCAGCGGCAGCTCATCGACACTCTGCGCGCCAGCGTCCGGCGTCCCGGACGGCCGGATATTCGCGCACAGTACCGGAAAGCGGGCGCGCGAAAGCTTAGCGGCGAATCCCGGCCGGCTCACGTGAAAGTCTCGATTCCCAACCGTCATCGCCGCATAGCCCAGATGGGACATCTCATCGAGGATCGGCTCCCCTGCCGGGCGAAACGTGATGTTCGTGGAGCCGCCCGCGTCGCCCGCATCGATTAGAAGCGTCTGACCGGGTGCGTCCGCCACCAGGCGCCGGAGCAGGCTTTTCATGGCGTCGGTCAGTCGATTGTGAAAGTCGTTCGTATGGAGGATGGTAAGCGGCGCTTTCGCGGCCGGATGCTGCATCAGCTTGGCTGTCTTTCCGCGCGGAACGCCTGGGCCTGATCTCTATTACGCGCGCGGCCTTGGCGCCGGATGCGGGCCTTGCCGACCGGCAGGGACGTTAGCGGCCGCGCGCGTGCTGAGCGTTGACAAAGTCGACCAGTTGGTGCGCCGCAACTCCGTCCTTGAGGTTCGAGATCTCCCAGGTGTTCACGTCCATGGTCATCGCCATTCGACCGTTAGCGACGATCGAGCCGTTCAGGATCAACAGCAGGTGCTCGTTGACGTGGTTGTGCGACCACTGGAAGAATCGGGACCGGCCCTCCGGCGTCAGGTCGAGCCAGACCGAGTAGGTGATGCCGCCGAGAATCGCCTCGGGATGCTCCTCCACGCGGCCGGATACGAAGTGGCGGCCGGCGAGCACCACGGGGCAGCTCTGGATCAGCATGGCCGCCGGGATTGCGAGGCCGTGCTCCACGTGCTCGCCCGTGTTGCTGCTCCCGGGTGTCGAATCTTCACCGGCATCGTGCGTTCCGGCGCCCTCGCTTTTGAAATAGTCGATCAGCTCGCGGAGGGTCTTCGTCCGCCGTGTATTGTGCGGCTGCTTACGCTCTGTATCCGTCGTCGCTACAGTCGTCGAGATCGGATAGTCCGGTGAGATGCGGCCGAACGCGGCCGCGTCGCCCATCTCAGACCGGACCTCGGCCTGCAGGATCGGCTGGAGCATCGCGTATCCAGTCTCGCCATCGACGCCGATCGCGGCGCGGATCGCGTCGCCCGCGGCCTTGCTCGTGAGAGGCCCGTGGTGACCGGCGAAGATACCGTCCCATCCGAAGTCTGTGACTTCGGCGCGCGCGGCGCCCTCACTCTGCACCACGCGGAACAGGTTCGTGTCGTAGGAGCCGCGCCTGTCCAGCGTGCCGACGACCGTGAGGCCCGCCGGATCCGCGGCGACGGCAGGCCACACCTTGCGCTGGAGCAGGTAGTCGTTCACGCGCCACGCAACCACCCAGACAAGAAGAAGGACGATGAAGCCCATGACGAGCCGCTTCGTGCCGCTCTCCTGCGTCACTGCGCGTCGACGCAGCGCCAGCTCTTCGGGCCGGACGTCATCCTTGGGAAACAGGGCCATTTCAGCAGCTCACCTTAACGCACTCCGAAGCCGATCGACGACACGGCATCGGGCCGCGCGTGTGGGCCGCTACCGTGGCAATACCTTCCACAACGCGGCCACGAGCAGCAGGACGTTCCGCTCGGTCGCGGAGGAGCCCATCGTTCCAATCCGCCAGATCTTGCCTTTGAGACCGCCCAGCCCGCCGCCGATCTCGATTCCGTATTCGGCGAGCAGGCGCTTTCGTATTGCGGCCTCGTCCGTCACGCTGTCCGGAATGCTCACGGTGCTCAGCGTCGGGAGCCGGCAGTCCTGCGGCGCGAATGGGCGGATTCCGAGTGACTGCAGCCCCTCCAGCAGGAGACGGCTAACCCGGCGGTGCCGCTCGAATCTCGCGCTGAGGCCCTCCTCCAGAATCTCCTGAAGCGCCTCGTCCACCGCGTAGAGCATGTTCACGGGCACGGTATGGTGGTATGCATGCGGCGAATCGTAGTAGGCGCGCAGCAGGCACCAGTCGTAGTACCAATTCGGAACCGCGCCGCGCCGCTGCTCCGCTGCGGCGAGGGCCCTCTCCGAAACCGTGATCGGCGCGATGCCCGGCGGCGCGCCGACGCACTTCTGGACGCCCGAGTAGCACGCGTCCACCCCTGTGCCGTCTATATCTACGGGCAGACCGCCGAGGGATGTTACTGCGTCCGCGAGAAAAAGCGCGTCGTGCGCACGTGCGATGTCGGCGATTGGCTTCAGCGGAGTTTCGACCCCGGTCGACGTCTCAGCGTGTACGCACCCGACGAGCTTTGTCCGGCCGGCGGCGAGCGCAGGAGCGAAATCATCCGGCTCCAGCGGCCGGCCCCACTCCACGTCGACCTGGACGACCTCAGCCCCGAGGCGCCGCGCAATCTCGACCATCCGGCCGCCGAAGAAGCCGTTCACGCCGATCACGGCCCGGTCGCCGGGTGAGAGCAGATTTGCGAGGCAGCTCTCCATGCCCGCCATTCCGGTGCCGGTGAGCGGGATGGTAAACGCATTCGCCGTGCCGAACAGCGTTCGCAAATTTGCCCGCAGCCGGTCCAGCAGGTCGAACAGCTCCGGGTCGAGATAGCCGATCGGCGCTCGCGCCAGAGCTGCCAGCACGCGGGGCGATACGCTGCTGGGACCCGGCCCCAGCAGGATGCGCGGCGACGGAATTATGGTGCTCACGATAAGACAGCCTCCAGAAACGGCATCACACCATGCCGACGATGTGGTACCCGCCATCGACGTAGATCGTCTCGCCGGTCATGCCCCGCGACCAGGGACACAGCAGGAACAGGATCGTATCTCCGACCTCATCGGCCTCTACCGCCCGCTTCAGCGGCGAGACCTCGGCTACCTGCTTGCGCATGGCGTCGAACCCGGTTATTCCTGCTGCCGCCAGCGTCTTTATCGGCCCGGCAGAGACCGCGTTGACACGGATGTTCTCCTTGCCGAGGTCCTGCGCAAGGTAGCGGACGGACGCTTCGAGGGCCGCCTTCGCGACCCCCATTACATTGTAGTTCGGCACGACGCGCTCGGCCCCGATGTAGGTAAGCGTCACCACGCTGCCGCCGCCCGCCGCGTTCATCAGTGGCCGGCCCGCGCGGCACAGCGTCACGAGGGTGTACGCGCTGCTCTCCAGTGCCAGGTCGAAGCCCTCGCGGGAGGTAGCGGCGTACTCGCCGGCCAGCTCGTCCCTATTGGCGAAAGCCATCGAATGCACGATTCCGTGCAGCTTGCCGCCGAAGTGCTCGCCGGCGCGCGCGAAGAGCTCGCGAACCTGGTCGTCGTCCGTGGCATTGCACCGGAAGATCGGAGCCGAGATACCCGCTTCCTCCAGCAACTTCCGCACGCCGCCCTCCTCGCGCTCGCCGTAGACGGAGAAGGCAAGCGACGCACCCTCCCGATGCAGCGAAACCGCGGCGTGCCAGCCGATACTCCACCTGTTCCGCGCGCCGGTCACAAGGACGCAGCGGCCATCCATCACATTCGACATGCCGTTCGATTCCCTTCATTCTGTGCCAAACGGCAAGCGCATGGTAAGCGGCCGAGCGCGCCAGTCGATGCGGCCGGCCACCTGGATAGGCCGCCTGCCCGGCCGGCGCCGGACCGCCCAAGCGCGCAAAATGAGCCGATTGGCCTATTGTAAAGCGACCGCGGGTTTGCTATAGTAGAAAGCATGAACCTATCTGTCGCGCAGCTACTCACCTGGTACGGAACCCGCCGGCGCAGCTCGGTCCCCCGCCGGACGCCGGCGGACTATGGAGTACGGTATCAGGACGTGATCTTCCGCTCGGCACACGAGGACGGTGTGCGGCTGTCCGGCTGGATCGTTCCCGCGGCCGATCCGCGCGGCGCGGTGATCCTTTGCCACGGGCACGGCGGCTCGCGCCGAGGCACCCTTCGGACCGCCGTTATGCTCCACCGTCATCATTTTACCACGCTGCTTTTCGATTTCCGCGCGTGCGGCCGGAGCGAGGGCGCCTGCCGCACGCTTGGCCTCAACGAGACGGACGACGTGCTCGGCGCGGTGCGACTGCTCCGCTCCGAGACGTCGACGCGCATGCTGCCCATCGCCGCGATCGGCCAGAGCGTGGGCGGTGCCGCCGTCATACGTGCCGCGGCGCGAACGGACGAAATCCGCGCCGTGGTGGCGGAGGCCGCCTTTGCACAGCTAGAAGCCGTTATGCGTCGCAGGGTCCGGCTCTGCGTCGGGCCGTTTGCAGGTCCTGTCGCCACGACGTGCAGCAGGCTCGGCGCGCAAAAGATCGGCGCCGACCTGCGCGACATTGCGCCGGAAGACGATGTAGCGAGGATCAGCCCACGACCGATCCTATTGATACAGGACAGTCTCGATATCGTGTGCCCGCGCAGCGAGTCCAACCGACTGTACGCCGCGGCCGCGTATCCGAAGGAGCGATGGATGGTGCCGCGCGCCCCCCATACGGGCGCCATTAAGGTGGCCCCGCGCGAGTATGAGCGCCGCGTGGCCGACTTTCTCGTCCGCTCGATCGTCGCGCCGGCAGCAAGCGCGGGCGGACCGCGGCGCGACTCCGTTCCTCCGCAGAATCTGCGGAACGACGCGGCGCGTTTCGACGATTGGACCCTAGAGGAGTAGGATGGACAGAATTCTCGCACAGATGATGGTGTGGTACGGAACGCATCGGCGCCGCACGAACCTACGGCGCACGCCGGAGAACTTCGGTCTCGAATACCGGACGGTAACGTTTCCCTCGGCGGGCGACGACCAGGTCGCGCTTTCCGGCTGGATCGTCCCAGCGAAGGCCCCGAAGGCGGTCGTCCTTGTGTGCCATGGCGTGGACAGCGGGGCGCAGGCGATGCTCCCAAAAGCCGCCATGCTCCAGCGTCGCGGTTACACCAGCATTCTCTTCGACTTCCGCGGCGTCGGTCGAAGTGGAGGCGACTACGTCACGCTCGGTTACCGCGAGCGCGACGACGTGCTCGGCGCGTTGGAGTTCGCGGCGAGCTGCCCTGAGCTGCGCGGCCTGCCGATCTTCGCCATCGGCGAGAGCATGGGCGGCGCCGCCGTCATTCGCGCGGCGGCTGCCGACGAGCGGATTCGCGCGATCGTATCCGAATCGACCTACGCCACGCTGAACGATGCGCTTTGCCAGCGCCTGAAGCCGCTCGGCCCGCTTTCAAAGCATGTGGCCCGCCACTGCCAGCGGATCGGAGCCGAGCGTTATCAGATAGATATTGCGGACGTGTCGCCCGAGCGCGACATCGCGACGATGTCGCCGCGGCCGCTCCTCTTCATCCATGACCAGCTCGACATCATGTGCCCGCGCGCCGAGACCGACCGGCTCTTCCGGGCAGCGAAGCCGCCGAAGGAGCGGTGGGACGTCCCCTACGCCCCGCACACATTCGCCTATTTCGTCGCCCCGCGCGAATACGAAGCCAGAGTCGTCGACTTTCTGGATCGAGCGTCCGATTTGAAAGCGCGCGCTGCCGCCTAGAAGGATAGCCCCCTGCCGCTGGCCGCGTTACGCTTGCTTTGTATCCCTGCAGACCGTGGCGGCCCGATACTGCGTGGAAGCAACGGGATGAAAGGGTTGCCATAGGCTCACGCGAAAGATCTACAAAACGTCCGATAATGTTTTCTTGGGAAGAAGCACCTCATGGCTGCAGGGGGCGCATGATCCAGTCGTATGAAGGGTCCATAACCGTCACGCATGCGGAGTTAAGGCAAACGCCTAAACGGTACGTTTGCAGTGATGGCTCACAGGCAACGGGCCGCGCCGCCGCGCGGCCCGTAATGCCAGGCCCAGTGAGGTGCTCGCCACCCTACCCCGCGCGCGGCGGCATCGGCGGTACACCAGGAGATCGAGGCTGCTGCGGCTGCTGTGGCTGCTGCGGATGTTGCTGCTGCTGGTAGGCCGTTTGCGGGTTCTGGCCGGGCATTGCGACCTCGCCCTTGTTGAAGGCCATGCGGATCATCTGCCGCAGCTCCGTGAACTGCCCCGCATTGGCCAGCGCGTCCTGTTCCGATATGATGCCGGCCTTGTAGTAGCGCAGCAGGCACTGATTCATGGTCTGCATACCCCAGTATGCCTCGTTGCCGGCCTGCCGGATCGCGCTGTAGATGTCATCCGACTGCCCCTTCTCGAGCATCGTGACAATGGTGGGCGTTACATCCATAACCTCGATCGCCGCGACGCGGCCCGATCCGTCGGCGCGGGCGATAAGCTTTTGCGAAAGGACGCCGCGCAACGAAACGGAGAGGCGCAACCACAGCATCGGGCGTTCGTGCGGCTGGTACATGTTGGAGATACGATCGAGCGTCTCGGCGGCGGACGCAGTGTGTACCGTGGCAAAGACGAGGTGTCCGGTCTCCGCGGCCTGGAGCGCGATATTCATCGTCTCCAGATCGCGCATCTCGCCGATGAGGATGATGTCCGGCGCCTGGCGAAGGACGTGCCTTAGCGCAACGTTGAAGTTATCGGTATCGATGCCGATCTCGCGCTGACTGACGATAGCGAGCTTGTCCTGGTGGACAAACTCGATCGGGTCCTCGATGGTAACGATGTTAACGCGACGGTTCTGGTTGATCAGATCGATGATGGCCGCCAGCGTCGTGGTCTTGCCTGATCCTGTCGGCCCGGTCACGAGGACGAGTCCGTTCCGGTGAGTCGTGAATTCCTTGACCTTGGGCGGCACTCCGAGCTCGTCGAGGGAGCGGATCTTCGTAGGGATGAGGCGGCAAACGGTGGCAGGCGATCCTCGCTGCGCATAAATGTTCATGCGGATGCGGAGCTCGGTGCCGACAGAGAACGCCAGGTCCATTTCGTGATGGTGCTCGAAAATCGCCTGCTGATTAGGCGTCATTTTGCTGTAGCACAGCCGGTGGACCTCATCGGCCGAGAGCACGGGATAGGGGGTGCCAGTGACTTTGCCGTGCTGCCGGATCGCCGGCATGGAGCCCGAGCGTATAAACAGATCGGACGCCTGCTGCTCGTAAGCCCAAAGGATCATATCGTCAAGATCGAGGCTCATATCGATATTCCTTTCCGATCCGCGGAAATCGCACGGCGCCGACCCGGCGTCTACGCCGGTTGACAGAGTCTGCACAAACCGCGCCAACTCGGATGCCGCGGCCACAAGGGCGCGAATTGCCAGCCCGCAGGCTTACCGAGCGCGCCGCTGCGAGACCGGACGGTGTGACCGCCGAGAGATCGCGGCGAACACGATCAGGCCGCCGGCCAGCGCCAGGCCGCACACTCCCAGCATCATCGGTAGTGTGGACGGCGCCGCGCCGGGCGAGCCGGGCGACGATCCCGCGGGCGCGGCAGGCGGCGACGCCGCGGTCGGCTCCGCCAGCTTGCCGGCGTGATCCGAGATCGCAATCTGATACCAGTAGCCGCCCTCTTGCGCCTGTCGGTGGACCTGCAGGCCGGGCGCCTGAAAATCGTCCACCCCGTTGTACGGTCGAAGTTCCGAGCCGGTGAAGAATAGTAGATTGATGTGCCCGCAGTCCTGGAACGCGCGAATGTACGGATAGGTCTGCGGCGCGTTGTTCAGAATCTGCGGCGCCTTGAAGACTCCGAAGGTCGCGCCTGTGGTCGTTCCGGAAGTGGTGGCGATCGCGCGGTCGGTTATGCTGACGCCGTCGGCGATCCCCCAGCCGCTCTGCTTGAGCCGCTCGATCTCAGCGGCGACCGCTGTATGACGCACTCGGCCGGTAAACGCCAGGGAGACGCGGGCCGTATCGCCCGACGTAGGGTTTACAAAGATCGTCACCTCGGGATCGGCCGGCGCGGCGTGGCCCGCGTGGCCGGGCTTGGTCCCCGGCGGCTCGCCCTGTGCGGCGCAGCTTGGCGGCGCGGAAAGGCCGCCGAGCAGCCAGGCGAGACAGAGCGCCGCCGCGAAGGCCCATGAGAGACACGGCCGGGCGATTCGCAAAGCAAGCCGCCTGGACGGCGGCTCGGGCGCTTCGATGGTAACGAACATAAAGTCCCCGATTCGGGTCCGCACGCTGTGGTCCTTACTGCAACCTCTGTGTTAAGCCGAACCCGACCGAGTCCTCGGCCGGTCGCCACAAGTGACGCGGGCCTTCCTGCGCAAGACCGAGAAACCGCAGGGAAGGAGATGGAGGTGTGGGGATTCGAACCCCAGACCTTCTCAATGCCATTGAGACGCGCTCCCAACTGCGCTACACCCCCGCCTTCAGGGCCCGATTTCGCGCCCTGTAGTCGCGGCTATTATACTGTTCGTACCTCGCCGTGTCAAGCGGCCGGTGAAATCGGCGGCTACGTGCGGTCCGATACGGGTTGACATACGCGGCAGCGCGGCGGTAAACTCGCAGTATTCGGAAAACTTGACGGCGCGCGCAACTGGCGTTCGCAGGGATCACCCTGGGAAGCGCGCGCAGTGGCCAAAGTCGCGCGCCTGGGCTCAATCGACACCACGTTGAGAGTCCGGGCGCGCGTTGTCGTCCGGCAGGCAGGGAAAGGAACTGATAGATGAACGGTGTATCGCCTCGGCGCGCGCTGCTCAGCGTCTCCGACAAGCGTGGACTGGTAGAGTTCGCTTCCGGCCTTGCGGACCTGGGTTTCGAGATCGTCTCTACCGGCGGCACGGCGTCTGCGCTCGCGGACTCGGGTCTCACGGTCGTGTCGATAAGCGACGTTACCGGTTTCCCGGAGATGCTGGACGGGCGCGTCAAGACTCTCCACCCCGCCGTCCACGGCGGCCTGCTGGCGGAGCGCGCGAAGCCCGGCCACATGGCCGCAATCGCCGAGCATGGCATCACGCCGATCGATCTCGTCTGCGTCAATCTCTATCCGTTCGCCGCGACGGTCGCGGCCCCCGACGTCGAACTCGCGCACGCGATCGAGAACATCGATATCGGCGGGCCAGCAATGATCCGGTCGGCGGCGAAGAACCATGAGAGCGTCGCAGTAATCGTTAGCCCGGACGACTACGACTGCGTCCTTAGCGAGCTGCGCAAGGGCGGCGCTTCCCTGCCTTTGGCGACGCGCCGAAGACTTGCCGCGAAGGCGTATGCCCACACGGCGAAATACGACGCCTTCATCAGCGGCTGGCTGGCGGCCCGATTCGCGGCGGAAGGTGACGAGTCGCTGGCGTTTCTGCCGGAGATCGCGCTCGGATTTACGAAGCGGCGGGACTGTCGCTACGGCGAGAACCCGCACCAGAAGGCCGCGTTCTACGTCTCGCCCGGCGTAACGGAGCCGTGCATAGCGAACGCGCGCCAGATCCACGGCAAAGAGCTCTCGTTCAACAACTACTACGACCTGAACGGCGCGCTCGAAACCGTGAAGGAGTTCACCGAGGAGCGCCTGCCGGCGGCGGTAATCATCAAGCATACCAATCCGTGCGGTGCGGCGCTCGGCCTCGATCTGGCCGATGCGTTTCGCAAGGCGCGCATGGGCGATCCGATCTCCGCGTTCGGTGGGATTCTCGCGGTCACGCGAACGCTCGATGCGGCGACCGCCGAGGAGATCACGGCGAAGAACACCTTCTTCGAGGCGATCGTCGCGCCGGGATACGAGGCGGACGCGATACCCATCCTGACCGAACGCAAGAAGTGGGGCGCGAACCTCCGGCTCCTGGAGATCGGCGATCTGGCCGGCTGGCGGGACAGCTCCGCCGCGACTGGAATGGACTACAAGCGGGTCGTCGGGGGGATCCTGGTCCAGTCGCCGGATCACCTCGTCGTCTCTGCGGGCGACCTTAAGGCCGTCACACAGCGGACGCCGAGCGATGCAGAGATCGACGAGCTGTTGTTCGCCTGGCGGGTGGTGCGGCACGTCAAGAGCAATGCGATCGTCTTTACGCGGGAGCGGCAGGTGGTGGGAGTTGGAGCGGGCCAGATGAACCGTGTTCGGTCGGTAAAGCTCGCCGTCGAGCAGGCCGGCGAAGCGGCGCGAGGCGCTGTGATGGCGTCGGACGCGTTCTTCCCGTTCCCGGACGGACCGGAGGCAGCGGCGGCAGCGGGCATCACGGCGATCATTCAACCGGGCGGTTCGGTCAAGGACGACGAGACCATCGCGGTCGCCGACAGGTTCGGGATCGCGATGGTCTTCACGTCGGTGCGTCACTTCCTGCACTGAGGAGGTCTAACGCGTGGTAAGCACGACCGTCTTGCTGCCTTCGTCGAACCGGACGGCGCAGCCCGTCGCTAGCGAAAGAGCCTTCATCGGGGCATAGAGCGTGCCATTGATGCGCTGGACAGGCGCCTCGAGCCGCACTCGGTGATCGCCATCGACGACGGCGATTGGGCTGCCGACCACCAGTCGAACAGGCGCGGTGGCGGTCGTGCGCAGCGTCTGGGTCGTCCCGTCGTAGCGATACGGGACCCTTTCGGCGCGGAGAATGGGGACGATCGGCACGAGTACCACGTCGCCGCGGGTTATAATCGGGCGCGCCGTGGACGCGAACGTAATGTCCTTATCGTCGAGCATCGCGCCGATCTCAGTTGGATCGACCGCATCGGGACGGCCACCCGTTCCGAAGTCGGGTGCGCCCGCTCGGACACGGTAACTCGGTCGGATGTCGCCGGAGCGCAGCCCCACCGGCACTGTCGCCTGGTTATCGATCCGCACGCCCATCTCGGTGCCCGGTTTCAGGACGACGTCGCGCGCACTGGACTTCGACTTTTGCAGGGATCCGAGACCGAATCCAATCAGGCCGCCGAGCGTCGTGTCCTCCAGCGGGTGGTTCGAGAGCAGACCGACGATGAGGCCGGCGGCGGCGCCGTAGCCGGCGTAGGTAAGCCGGTCGTTCTGGTGCGAGGGCTTCGCAACCAGGCGGCCGTCGCTCCTGCGGTCCACGCTCTTGTTGTCCAGCCCGATAAGCGAGCCATCGACCGCATAGGAGCGGCCGTCCGGCAGCCGCACGCGATCAAATGAGAGCTCGATCACGCCGGGGTCGCGGCCGCGCTGCGGACGCGCGCCGCTCACGACGCCGTCAATCCTGGTGCCTGGCGGCAGCCCGTAGTCCTCGCCGTCACCCGCGCGAACGCTGGTCGAAAATGTGTCGCCCTTGCGCGACCGGTCCGAGCTGAGCGCATCGTTGAGCCGGACAGGTATCACGGACCCACGATCGAGACGTATCGAACGGTCGGCCCATGCGGGCGCCGCGACGCAGCACGCTGCGACGACCAACATGCCGGCCCTCGTAAAGGCCGTTCCGAAGTGGTCGTTCATGGTAATTGTCCTCCCGTATACGAGGTGTTTCGTTGCGGCCGATCGACAGCGTCCCTTGCGAGATCTCGCGGCAACCGGGGCACACGTGACATGACGGGGCACATGAAGCCGGGGTTCCCATTGCTTGCCTGCTGAATGGTACGACGCCGAATCGCTCGGATCGTTACACGGATCGGCAGGAATGGCCTTGGCGGAGCGCGAACGGTTGTGCGCGGCCGAAACGCAGCGCCGCGAATGTCCCGCGATCCACCTGGTGAATCCAAACCGCATGATTCGTTCCGTCGCGTCAATGCCAACCTGGTGCTCCACCGAATCGTCAGGCGGGCGATCTTGGAGCTAGAAGCAGACCCCACGCCGGCGTTTCAGCAGCGCCTCGCGCCACTAGCCCGCCAATCCGGGCTGGGGACGGCCCGCCGCTGGGCCGCCATGGTCGCCGCGCTGGCAATGGCTATCACCTTGGCGCCGTACCTCGTCGGCTTCTCCCTGTCGCACGGCCGGCGCTACATGTGGCTCGGTTACAACCTCGACGATAGCTGCGTCTATCTCTCCTGGATGCGCCAGGCAGCGGAGGGTGGCGGCAGGTCGCTCAACCTCTTTACGACAGACGCCCAGCACGGCATGGCGCCCAACCCGCTATTCTGGACTCTCGGCCGCGTCGCGGGCATTGGCCACCTCCCGCTCATCGTCGTCTATCATGCGGCGCGAATCGGCTTCGGGTTTCTGCTGTTGATGATCGTTTCGGAGCTGTCTGCCCGGCTGATCGCGGACCCGCGCGCGCGCAAATGTGGGTTTCTGTTGGTCTGCTTCTCTGCTGGACTCGGCTGGCTTCCGTTCTGGTGGGGCGCGTCGCTTCCCGGGCCGATCGATATGTGGCAGCCTGAGGCGATTACATTTCTTTCGCTCTATCTCAGTCCCCTGTTCTGCTTCTCTCTATGCCTTCAGGCAGGATTGATTTACCTGCTGCTGCGCGGTGTCCAAACCCGTCGCGCTCGATACACCGTCTGCGCTGGCCTGTGCGGATTTGTGCTCGGACTCGCACACACCTACGACGTAATCACGATGGCCGCGATTTGGGGCGCCTTCCTGGTCATTCGCTCGGCACGGGCGGCGTATGGCGGCACTGACTCTGCGAACGACCTGCCCCGCGCATGGCTCCAGGCGGCCATTGCGGGACTGATCGCCGCGCCCGCGGTGGCCTACATCGCCTACCAGCTCAAGACCGAGGCCGTATTCCAGGCGCGCGCAAATGTGGCGACACTTACGCCGGCGCCGGCGTGGATCGTCCTGGGCTACGGACTTGTCGGCGCGCTGGCGA
>DATGJU010000407.1:0-17507 GCA_035295045.1 Chthonomonadaceae bacterium | reverse complement strand
GGACCGGGCAGACATCTCGCCGCCGATCAGCCCGAACATGTGCGCGACGTGCGCCGCAGGCGTCTCGGACTGCACGCGAGCGCGGCCGGCATCGGCGATCGCCGCCCGCTCGTCCTCATGGGTCAGGTAGTAGTCGAGCAGATCCTCCAGATCGTCCTCGCCGTAGAGGACGCATTCGCGTCTATCGCCATAGAGCTCGCCTATCGCCCGGTTTTCTCGCTCGTTGAACAGCAGTGCGCCGCAGGCGGGCGCCTCATAGGCCCGCATATTGATCTCGCCCCGAATACTGCGGTTGAACACGATCCTGGCGCGGTTCATCAGTCGGACGTACTCCTCGCCAAAGACGCCGGACGTAACCAGCACACGGAACCGGCGCGACAGCCTGGCAATGCGCGCCAGCCAGCGTCCGCGATCGTGTTGGATGTCCGGATTGAGATTTCCGATCATCAGGATGTCGATGTCGCGCTCGATTCCCGGGATGCACCGGTGAAGGTCCGGGTCGAACGACCAGAGCGGTGCCGAGACGACGCTGGTGAAGCCGAGGGCGCGCAGTCGCTCGGCGCCGTTCGGATCCGCAAACAGGAGATCGAACATTGCGGCCGACTGCTGGACAGCCTGGCCGCCGAGGTTCCAGTCACCATACACGCCGACCTTGAAGCACGGCGCGGACTCCAGGTCGCGTGGAATCGGGTGGTACTCCGGGCTCCAGAACAGGAGCACGTCCGGACTCCAGCCGGCCGGGTGCTGCTGCTCGATCTCGGCGTAGCTGCCGGCCTCGACGCCGGTGCAGATCACTTCGTGGCCCGCCGCCCGGACGACGCACAGCGTTGCGTCGCTCATTCGATTGAATGGAGTGATCACGACTCGCATGGCAGGAATACCGGTCTACTCGCCAACGACCGCATACGAGATGCGCGGCTCGAACTCGAACCGGCGCACGCGCAGCGCGTTCAGGTCAAGCGCCTCCATCACGGCGCTCGTCTCTCCGGGAAACGCCTCCTCATTCAGCTCGTCGAACACGATCACGCCCCCCTTGGGAATGCGCGGGAGAAACCGCTCCAGCGCGATACGCGTCGGCGCGTAGATATCGAAATCCAGATAGAGGCAGCTCACGACCAGGTGCGGATGGTCCGTGAGATACTGCGCGCTCGTCTGCGCGAAGTCTCCCTTAACGACGTGGACCTTCGGAAAGTGGCTGAGAAATCGGTTCCTGTCGAAGACGGCCACGGCCTGCAGCAGGTCCTCGTAGGCGCACGGCGCCGCGAACCCACCCTTCCGCAGATGCGCCGACTTGCGGTCCGGGAGGCCGCGCAGATCCTCGTCCGCGATCTCCGGGAACCCCTCGAACGTGTCGAAGCCGATGACGCGGCGCTGGAAGTTGTACGGCTCCAGGATTGCGCTGAGCTGGGCAAACGACATCAACCCGCCGCCGAAGAGCACGCCGCACTCGACAATCGACCCCTGCACGTCCACGATTCGCCGGAAGATCTCGTACCGAGCCAGGAAGCGGGCGAGGTTCTGGCGCGGCACGTACTTCGGGAAGTTTTCCAGCTTCTCCGTATTCGAGCCGGGGCTCTCCGCGTAGTAACGCTCCAGCATCTCGCGGAAGGTATAGTCCGACGCAGCCTGCGTGCGCGGATCGTGCATGGTCGGTGAGACCTCGATCGCTGCGGTCATGCGGCCCTCCGAACGGCCCGCTCGCACCAGCCCGCCGGGACCGGCGAGAAGTCCGACGCGCGAATGAAATCACCGAGCGTGGTACCGGTCGCCCGGCAGTCGACATTCGGCGCGCCCGCGCCGAGACGGATGTCTTCGGCGTTCACGGTGCGAAAGTCGAAGCTGAACCGCGTGAGACCGGAGCCGTTGGGCACCGTCGCGTGGAGGTGCGCGCCGCTGAACAGGACCAGGTCGCCCGCGCCGATCGTGAGCCGCATCTCGGCGTCGGCAGGGAGCGGCTCCAGCGGCAGCGGGTGGTTCCGCGTGTCGACCGTCACCTGGCTTCCGGCCACGGCTCGTCCAACGCGACACCACTCATCGTAGTCGAAATCGCCGGATGAGTTTGCGACCGGCCGCGCCCAGACGCCCGGATAGAACGCGAGCGACCGCTCCTCAGTCAGCGCGAAAACCGGCGCCCACCAGTTCACCTGGCAGTCCGGGCTGGAGTACCAGGTATCGCGGTGCGCCTTGTACGCGTACCCGACGCCCGCAGTCAGGTAGCCATTCGACGTGACGACTCGAAGCCGCGGCACGTCGAAGTAGGTTTCGTCGAGGTCGCAGCCGAACCCGACGAGCACGCCGCGCACGAGCTCCTTGGTGGTGTTATCGTTCGTAAAGCGCGATTTGAGCGGTCCCGCCGTGGCGGCGAACTCCGCGACCGGCATACGGAACTGCGCCGTTTCCGGCTCCTCGCCGAACGCTTCCGATATGCAGCGCTTCGCGTGAAGCGCGAGCTCCGCCAGCGCCGGCATCCCCGAATATAGGAGGAGGTCGCCCTCGAACAGGGCGGCGCGGCGCTCAGCGTCCGTGTGCGCGCAGTTCAGGCTGATCTTCATTCGAATTGGTCCTCTCAGTGAATCAGGGCGCCGGCCTCATCGTGGCGCCTACTATCAGTACCGGGTACGACGCACCGCCATGAACGAATCCATCGGCCCAACAGGCGTCCGCGGCGCGGCCAGAGTGGCTCGCTAGGCGGCGGAGCGAGCCGCGCCGGACGTGAGCAGGCGCTCGGTCTCCTCGGCGATCTGCGCCGCGACCACGGCGTAGTTGAAGCGCTCGGCGACATCGTGGCGGGCGCGCTGCCCTAACCTGCGGCAGCCCTCGCGGTCTTCGAACGCGCGGCGCAGAAGCTGGCGAAGGTGCGTCTCGCTCGGCTCGGCCCACTTGTGCCCGCGGTAGGTCGGTATCTCTTGCCATCCCTCTTCGGGAACATCTACAAGGGTGTTATCGAGCAGAAGGCTGTTGTCGGCCGTCATGTACTCCGTGTGGCCGCTCCAGTTCGTGGCGATCGCCGGCAGCTCCATCGCCATAGCCTCCATGAACGGCCGGCCCCAGCCCTCGCCGCGGGTCGGCATCACGAAGCAGTCCGCGCCGCGATAGAGGCTTGCCATCCTGGCGTCGGGGATGTTGGTATCCTGGAACACGATGTCGGGTATCCGATTGGGATCACGCCCCAGCGTGTCGATCAGGAAGTTCTCGACGCACCGGACGATGCTTTCTAGCGATATACCGAGCGATGAGTGCACCTTGAACAGCAGCGCGACGTTCTCTGACGGCTGGAACTCCGCGACGAACGCGCGGATAAGCACGTCCCAGCCCTTGCGAAGGGACCAGTCGAATATCGACAGAAAGTTAAAGCCGCGTGAGCCGTTCAGCCTGAGCGGCGCGACGCTCGGGTCGAAGCGCGACACGTCGATCGCGCCAGGCACCACGCGCAGCTTCTCGGCCGGGACGCCTGCGCGGCGGAACGTGGTCCTGTTGAATTCCGTCGGCACCCAGACAGCATCCATGCGGCCGCAGGCTTCCGCCCAGCCCGCCGGCAGCCGGTCCGTCTCGAACATGGTGCGGCCGACGTTCGCCAGCGCGGCCGGATCGGTCTGAAAGTGCGACGCAAGGATATGCCAGACATGCACGGCGCCCTGCGCCTGCGGCGTCGCCAACAGCCGGGCCAGCGTCTGCTCCCGGTCCGCCGGCAGCGCGGCGACGCGATCGTTCCAGCGCAGCTCTCGGGCGGCGACCGGCATTGCTGCACGGTCCAGCGCGAAGAGGAAGTTGCGCGCCTCGTCCGCGTAACCACTCGGATCCCGGACCGGCGCGTGCCATACGAGCGGCAGCGCGGATGGCGCTCTCTGCGTGTCTACAAGCATGATCGGGCGGCCGGTGGCGCGGTCGAACCGCTGGACCGCACGGGATTCGCTTGCCCTGCGTATGCCGTCCAGCTCCACCAGGAAGCCCTCGATGGTTACGCGGTCGTTCGCGAACTCATAGTGGAGGTCCGGCAGGAACGCGTCACGCATGCGCTGCCAGCGGCTGTCGTCCAGCACGGGCGCCTGCTCGCAATCGACCAGCCACTTGCGCCAGATCGCGATCCGGCCGCGCGCGAAGTGCCCGTTGGAGCGGCAGACCGACTCGGTCTGGCTCTGCGCGTGAACGCCGACGCAGACAGTCGGCTCGGCGATGAACGCGGTCTCGGTCTCCCGCACCCAGCGCAGAAGCATGTCCCAGTCCTGGCCTGCCGTGATGTTCGGGCTTTCGTCCGCTCCCCCGAACTGCTCGAAGAGCGATCGCCGGAACACGACGCTCTGCAGATGGATGTAACAGGCGGGCAGCAGGTCAAGAAACTCGGACCGGCCGCCGATATAGGAGTGGCGCAGCAGGCCGGGCCACGAGCAGACGCCGAGCGGCTGGCCGTTCTGGTCCGTGCGGTGCCAGAGTGAATAGACCAGGCCAACGGCCGGATTGCCGTCCAGCAGCGCGATCTTGCGCTCGAAGCAGCCGGGCAGGACGGCGTCGTCGTCTCCCATGCAGCAGAGCAGCTCGCCGCTCGAAAGGTTCATGGCGCGGTTGTAGTTTGCAATGACTCCGATGTTTTCTGGGTTGCGTACATAGCGAATCCGTGAATCGGTTCGCCTGTACTCCGCGACAACGTCCGATGTCGCATCGGTTGAGGCGTTATCGACCACGAGGATTTCGCAGTCGGCGGTCACGCACTTAACGCTCTCCAGGAAACGGGGAAGCATGTGAGCGCGGTTGTAGGTTGGCGCGATGATGCTAAGGCGCGGAGAGGACATAGTCGCTCCAATACCGTCTGATCGTAGGTTCAGGGCCGCCTGCGCGGCGGTCCCGTACAACTGGTATCGGGAACGGCGCGACGATTCTTTACGACTTTTGTGCGAGGACGCGCTCTCCATAAACGCGCGGCCGTCTGACGGCTCGACGCCGGCGGTCACCCGCGCAATTGCCAGGAAATAGGTCGCGGACGCGCAGAATTTGCAGGAAACCTGAGATTTCGCGCTGGCCGCCCCGATAATCGTTCCAATTGACCTATTTGGAATAGTCCCGGCCCACCCGGCCGGAGTTAATGCGGAGTCCAGAGTGGGCGAATCTATCGTGGTTGGAATCGGTGAAATCAAATGCTCGCGCGAGCCCGAGAATGTCCTTATCGCTCCGGATTTGGGCGCGGGCGTCTGCGTGTGCGCTTATGATCCGCAAGAGCGCGTCGCGGGCGTGGCACACGTTGCCCTGCCTGCGAGCTCCGAAGAGGACAGCGCGACGGGCCGCTTCGCCGACACCGCGATTCCGGCCCTGATCGAGCGAATGTCGGAAGCCGGCGGCAGTTCGGAGCGCATCCGCGTCGCGATCGTCGGCGGCGCTGAGCTCGCGGGATTCCGCGGAAACGGACCCCGCCTGGAGCTCGGCGCGCGCAATGTCGACGCCGTGCGGACGGAGCTCGACCGCGCAAACGTCGTGGTCGTCGCCGCGGACGTTGGCGGCGCGGACGGAAGGACGCTGCTGCTCACGGCGGCCGGCCACGTCTGCGTGAAGGCGGCCGGAAAGCGGGAGCGCGAGCTGGTGCACCTCGGATTCTGAGCGGAACCACCGCTGAGGAAGTAAGTCCATGTCCGACCGACTGCGATCGTATCCAGTCTCTGTAGACCCGGCGATGGCGCCACCCGCTGCTACGACGCGGCTTGCGCAGCGCCGGCCCGAGGGCTCTGCCGATGGAGGCGGTCTCTCGCTCGAGACGCTCCTCAGCCGAATCCATGGTCTTCCCGCGCTCTCGCCCGCCGTGGTCCGCGCACTCCAACTCTCCGACAAGGAGACGATTCCGGCGCGCGAGATCGTGGACGTGATCAATGCCGACGGCCGCTTCGGCTCGCGCGTGGTGAAAGCCGCGAACTCGCCGTCGTTCAATCTGCCGCGGCCGATAACCAGCGTAAACGACGCGATGCTTCTGCTCGGCACCAGCGCGATTCGCGAGGTGGTGCTCGTTGCAGCCGCGCGCGACATCTTCTTCCGCAGCGCCTCCGGATACGGCCTGGGGCCGAAGGACATGTGGGCGCACTCGCTCGCGTGTGGAATCGCCTCCGAGATCGTGGCGGACGCGATCGGCTACCACAGCCGGTCCGAAGCCTTCATCGGCGGACTGCTGCACGACGTGGGAAAGATAGTCCTGAACGAGGAGATGCAGACCGCTGGTCCCGCCGTCCGGGAGCATATGGCGCGTGAGGACTGCACGTTCGTCGAGGCGGAGCGTGCCGTGCTGGGCTACGACCATTGCGACATCGGCGCGCGCGTCGCCCGCGCGTGGTCCGTGCCGCAGCACATCGTGCAGGCCGTCATGCTTCACCGCAAGCCGGTCATTCTGCGCCAGACGGTTCCGCTCGCCGGCCTGATCCACCTTGGCGAGATACTGTGCAGCATGGCAGGCATCGGGCTGGGATTCGACGGGCTGGGACTCACGCTGGACACGCAGGTGATGAAGGACTTCAAGTTCACCGAGGAGATGAGCGACGCGGCGCTGAGCCGCCTGCTGGACCGCCTTGCGGCCTCGGCGGGCCTGTTCGCGCCGCCGGCCGAGGCAGCGCCCAAGCCGGCTGTCGCGGCTTAGACACCAGGAGAGTCATCGATGGCGAGTGTTGGACCCCTGCAGAGCAGTCCGGCGACGACCGGCGCGCTGGTACAGGCGGCGGAGCAGAACACGGCGGTCGCCGCCACGCTGCTGAAAAAGACGACCGACGCGGACAAGGATCTGGTGAACACCCTGCTGCCGCCCGGCGGCGCGATCGGCGGCCGGCTCGACATCCGCGCCTGAAGTCAATCGAATAGCGAGGTGATCGAGAGGTCGCGGTTCGCCCGGTGGATCGCCTCGCCGAAGAGCGAGGCGACCGACAGCACCTTGATCTTCGGGTGGCGCTTCTCCGGCGGCAGCGGGATCGAATCCGTGATCACGATCTCCGCGATCTCCGGGCGGGAGCAGAGCCGCGCGACCGCGTCCCCGGCGAAGACGCCGTGCGAAGCCGCGACGTGGATCTCCGGCCGGCACCCGTGCGCCAGCAGCGCGTCCACCGCCTGGATGATGCTTCCACCGGTCGTGATCATGTCCTCGATAATCACCGGCGTCTTGTCCCGCACGTCGCCGGCCAGGTGCGTCACCTCCGTCGCGCCGTGCGCCGGGTGGTGCTTGTAGCCGACGGCGAGCGGCGCCTTCAGGGCCTGGACCACCTTGCGCACCTTCTTCACCCGGCCCTCGTCCGGCGATACGACGACTGGATTCGGCATTCCGTCCTTGAACCTCGCCGCATAGTAATCGATGAACAGGTTGATCGCGGTCAGATGATCCACGGGGATGTTGAAGAAGCCCTGGATCGCATCGGCATGCAGGTCGAGACACATCACGCGGTTCGCGCCCGCGATCGTCAATATATCGGCAATAAGCTTGGCGGTGATCGGCTCGCGCGGAGCGTCCTTCTTCTCCTGCCGCGCGTATCCGTAGTAGGGCATCACGGGAGTGATCCGCCACGTCGAGGCACGGCGCAGCGCGTCGATGGCCTCAAGCAGCACTACGAGGTTGGTATCTACCGGCGGACAGGTCGGCTGGAGAATGTAAGCGTCGGTGCCGCGAACGCTCTCATCGAACCGCACGTAGTTCTCGCCATCGGGGAACTGCGTGTAGTGCATCTTGCCGAGCGGCACCTTCAGCCACTGTGCCACCGCGCGCGACAACTCCGGGTTGCCCGGCCCGGCGAACAGCTTGACCTCATGCTGCGCGCTTTGCTGGCCATCGTCGGCTGTCGGGGCTTGCATGGCGATCTCCCTGCCCTGACCGCGGCCGGGCCGCATCACGTGGTCCCGTTCGACCCGAGGATTCGAGGGACCCTCAGTGTACCCTGCCTCCCTTCGAGTGTCAAATTGAGGCCGCAGCGCCAATTCTTGACTCGTGTGCACACAGCCGATATAATCACTGTCGTAGGATATGAAGGAGCGGAGCCATGGGCCACGATCCAAACAACGCTAACAAGATCGAGGAGGCGTCGCCAGCGTCGGTTGATACCACGCCGCACAGCGGAGCGCTGTGCGACTTCGGCGTGTCGATCGTCTAGACGGCTCGCGCCACCAAGCTCGCGCAACTGCTCCGCTTTCGACCCCGCGTCGAGAGCGGTTTTATTTTGCCATCTTCGGGTGAATACTGAAGGAGAACGCTAACCATGAACGACTCATACCACGGCGGCGACCCGCTGTACGATCTGCGGCACAGTACGGCGCACCTGATGGCGCAGGCCGTCGGCGAGCTCTACCCCGGCGTCAAGTACGCCATCGGCCCTCCGATCGAGGACGGCTTCTACTACGACTTCGAGCTGCCGGAGCCGATCCGCGAGGAGGACCTGCCGCGCATCGAAGACAAGATGCGCGAGATTGCAGCGCGTGACCTGCCGATCGTCCGCGAGGAGATGCGGCGGCCGGAGGCGCGCGCCTTCGAAGAGCGGGCCGATCAGCCCTACAAGGTCGCGCTCATCGACGACCTGCCGGAGGGCGAGGTGATCTCGTTCTACCGCCAGGGCGACTGGATCGACCTGTGCCGCGGGCCGCACGTCCCAAGCACCGGGGCGCTCAAGCACTACAAGCTGCTCCACACGGCCGGCGCCTACTGGCGCGGCAGTGAAAAGAACCGCATGCTTACGCGCGTCTACGGTACGGCCTGGCCGTCCAAAGCGGAGCTGGACGCCTACCTGAACCGCCTCGAAGAGGCGAAGGCGCGCGACCACCGAAAGATCGGCAAGGAGCTCGGTCTGTTCGTCTTCGCGCCGGAGTCCGTCGGCTCCGGCATCCCCCTCTTCCTGCCGAAGGGCGAGATGCTGCGGCACGTGATGGAGAGCTACGTCCGCGAGGTGCAGACTCGCTACGGCTACCAGCACGTCTGGACGGGCCACCTGGTGCGCGAGGACCTGTATAAGAGGTCCGGCCACTACGACAACTACGCCGACGTGATGTTCCCGCCCATGCGCGACGAGGACGCGAACATCAACTACCGGCTGAAGCCGATGAACTGCCCGTCGCACATGACGCTGTACAACCATAGCGGCCTGCGCTCCTACCGGGACCTGCCGCTGCGGTTCGCCGAGTTCTGTACGCTCTACCGGTACGAGAAGTCCGGCGAGCTGAACGGCCTGACTCGCGTCCGGTCGCTCACGCAGGACGACTGCCATATCTTCTGCACCGAGGACCAGATCGAGAGCGAGTTCAAGCTGGCCCTCGCGCTGATCCAGGAGGTGCTCAGCCGCTACGGCTTCCAGGACTACCGCGTCCGGCTGTCCCTGCGCGGCGAGGAGCCGGGCGGCAAGTATGTGGCGGACGACGAGAAGTGGTCGAAGGCGACGAACGCGCTGCGCTCAGCGCTCGATTCGACGGGCGTCGCTTACTACGAGGCGGCCGGCGAGGCGGCGTTCTACGGCCCGAAGGCCGACTTCATGACGAACGACGTTCTCGGCCGCGAGTGGCAGATCAGCACGATCCAGGTCGATTTCATCCAGCCGGCGCGGCTCGGCTGCAAGTATATCGACGAGGAGGGCAAGGAGCGCACGCCGGTCGTGCTGCACCGCGCCGTCACCGGTACGACGGAGCGCTTCCTGGGCGTGCTGATCGAACACTACGGTGGCGACTTCCCGTTCTGGCTCGCGCCGCAGCAGATCGCGCTCATCCCGATCGCCGACCGGCACCAGGCCTACGCGAATGAGGTCTGCACCGCGCTGCGGGCGGCCGGCTTCCGCGCGGAAGTGGATTCCCGTAACGAGAAGATGGCCAAGCGCATCCGGGAAAACGAGCTGCAGAAGGTACCGGTCCAGCTCATCCTGGGCGACCGCGACATCGAGAACGGCACCGTAAGCATCCGGCGTCGCGGCGCCGGCGACCTGGGCGCGAAGTCGCTGGAAGACGCGATCGCCTACTTTCGGGAGCAGGCTGCCAGTTAGGCGCAGGTTCGCCGACCCGTGTCGGCGGACGCGGAGGCCCGCCAAACCGCCCTCCTGTTCGTGGGGCGGAATGCCGCGCCCGCCAACGTTACGTGAACAGTCCGCGTTAAGCGAAAAATCTGCCGGTCCGTCGCAAAGAAGGGGCGGTCCGGCACTTGAATCGCAGGCCCCCAATTGGATATAATGGCCTAACGGACCCGTCCTGGCGCGCGGTCGGCGCGGGCGGCCGCCATCGCCGCCCCAAACGGACGACGAAAGGAAAAGGCCGTTGAGTCTCCCATTGGAGCTCGCGCGCATGGTCCACGATCTGCCGCCGCTCGCGTCGTGCGCCTTCCTCATTTTGACTGCCAGGCGCCTTCCCGTCGTTCAGTTGCGCGCAATTCGCATCGGTCTTGCTCCCGCGGTGGTCTGCGCCGCGGTCCTCTGGGCCGGCCCCATCGTCGGGGGCGCGGCGGCGGTGCTGGCGGGCCTGGCCGACGCGCGATTCTTCTGCCGCGACCACCGGTCACGCGTATCCGTTGCGCTCTCGACGCTCCCCATGCTGCTTGCCTGCCTCGCCGCCGCTTTGGCGGGCGTAGGTCCCGGCGCGGCGTCCGCACGGCCCGGCGCGAGCGCCACGCTGGATGCCTCGTATTGGCTGCGCGCCACCCTGCCGCTAGCCGCGTTCGTCGCCGCCTATGCGGTCGGCGTCCGCTGCATCGAGGACAGGCTTCGCGCCGGCGGAAACCGGGCGCTGCGCGACGGCCGCACGATGCGGTTGTGGATCACCGCGGCCGGCTTCCTAGCGATTGTTCCCTTCGTCCCGGTCGCCGCGGCTGCCGGACCTTGGGCGCTTGCGCCGTTCAGCGCGCTGCTGGTGATCGTCGGCCTGCTCATCCGGCGCGCGTTCGACGTGTCGCGACTCCGCCGCCGCCTCTCCGCCTCGCAGGCTCTTGGCATCGCGAGCCTCCAGGACACGGCGACCGCGGAGCCGAGCGCCCTACTACTCCAGTTCCTGCGGCTCTCCGACAGCCTCGTCCACGCGGAACGCGGCCTGGTCTGGATGGTGGACGACGAGAACGGCGAGATCGTGCCCGCGGTGGGCCTGCCGGACATGGGTGAATTCGCGGGACTGCGCGCGCGGCTGGGCGAGGGCCTGGTCGGCGCGGCAGCGGAGCGCTCCCGGCCGATGATCGTGTCGGACGCAGCGCACACGCTTCGTCGCGGCGAGAACGAGCCGGCCGAGGATTCGTGGCTGCTCTACCCCATCCTATCGCAGCAGAAAGTGCTCGGCGTGGCGCACTGGACGCGCCCTGCCGCCACGCCGTTCACCGCAGACGACGCGGAGCAGCTCGAGGGACTGGTGCCGCACGTGGGAGTGGCCGTTGAGAGCCTGCGGGAGAGAAGCCGCGCGCGCGATCTCGCGGCGACCGATGGCCTCACGGGTCTCTTCAACCATCGCCGGATCGACGAGCTGCTGCGCGAAGAGATGCGGCGCGCGCAGCGCTACAATCGCCCGCTCTCCGTGCTCATGCTCGACCTGGACTCGTTCAAGTCCGTAAATGATAACTTCGGCCACGTTAAAGGCGATCTGATGCTCAAGACCGTCGCGAGGGTCATCCGCACCGGGGTTCGAACTGTGGACCGCGTCGGTCGATACGGCGGCGAAGAGTTCATCGTCGTAATGCCGGAGACGCACAAGGACGACGCATACCTGCTCGCCGAGCGGATGCGCGCGGCGGTCGAGGAGAAAGGCTACATCGTCGTCGCCGGCGAAGAGATCCACCGAACGGTGAGTGTCGGCGTCGCCTCGTACCCGGAGGACGGCCTGAACCCGCAGGAGGTCATCGAGCGGGCGGACGAAGCCCTGTATCGGTCAAAGGATGCCGGCCGCAATCGGGTAACGTGGGCGTGACGCGGGTCGGCGCGAAATGAACCCGCTCTCGCCGCAGGACCATCGTGCGGCGCTCGAGACCGCGCAGCGCATCCGGCGCGGCGACGCGCTGGAACAGCCGGAGCTGGACCGGCTATGCGAGGCATGGATGCCGCGACTCCTGCCCGCCGGCAAGGAGACCAACGAGCGCTTCGCCGTGGTTTCGGCGCATGGCTCGCCAACGGGCGTCGCCGGCCCGCGCTGGATGTTCCACCTCTTCGGGCTCCGGCACCGCGCCGTCGAGATCGCGTTCCTCACGCCGGCCGGTCTCGTCGTCCTTCAGCGCCGCAGCATCCACAAGAGCGAATGGCCTGACGCGATAGACATGGCCGTCGCCGGACACGTATCCGAGTCGGACGCAGGATCCGACGCCGGCTTCCTCGCGACCGCCTGGCGCGAGATCGAGGAGGAGATCGGCCTGCCCCGGTCCGCGGCGGCAGGAATGCTCGTGGAAGGCCGCCTGGTCCCGATCGGCGAGCCCTACTTCTGCTTCGAGGGCGACTCGCAGCGCAACCCTCCCTTCCTCGACGCCGAAGTCCGGCAAGTCTATGCGGCGACGCTGACGGGCGACGCACTTGCCTCCGTGCGCTTCGCGGACGGCGAGGTGGACGGGCTGATCCTCACCACGGTCGATGCCGCCTGGCGGACCCTCCGGGCGAAGCGCATCGCGAGCGGCCTTCGCTACTCGCTCCCTCGCTTCCTAGATTGGCTGGAACGGCGCGCCGAAGGCCGGCCCGGCAACGGTTGTTGAAACTTTTCCTATCGCACGACGCCAATTAGTAGTGAGACGTATGTAGCGTTAACGTGGCTCGCATACAACGAATCCATCCTCGCGCAAAGAGCGCAAAGAATTCGCAAAACATGAGAACTATCGGGCTTTCTGTGGGGTTTGCGTTGCTCTGCACGACGGCATTGGGCGGGCCGGCCGTGCGCCGCGCCGCGCCGGTTCACACTGCGCCGCCCGCAGTCCAGGCGATTACGCTGCTCCCGGCGCGCGTCGCGATCAACGGGCCCTATGACGAGGTCCACCTCTTGGTTGACGGCCGCCGTCCCGAAGGCACGCTGGACGTTACGGACCACGCCGCGCTAAGTGTCGCGGATCCCAAGATCGCAACGATCGAGGACGGTGTAGTGCGCGGCCTCGCCGACGGCGCCACGACCGTTCTCGCGAGCTACCAGGGGCGGACCGCTAAGACGCCGGTTGTCGTGCGCGGCTTTGCGAAGCCCGTGCCGCCGCGCTTCACCGTCGACGTACTGCCGGTCCTCACCAAGGCGGGCTGCAACATGGGCGCCTGCCATGGAGCTGGCGCCGGCAAAGGCGGATTCAAGCTCTCGCTCCTTGGCTACGATCCGGACGCAGACTTCGAAACGATCACGCGCGGAGCCGGCGCGCGCCGCGTCTCGCCGGCGCAGCCGGAGAACAGCCTGCTTCTGCGGAAACCGACCTTCACCGTCGCGCACAAGGGTGGCCAGCGCTTTCGCGTCGGATCGCCGGAGTGGCGGCTGATCCGCGACTGGATCGCAGCCGGAATGCCCGGCCCATCGCCGAAAGACCCGAAAGTGGTCTCGCTGGCTCCCGTTCCCGCCTCACGGACACTCCCGCCCGGGCGCACACAACGGGTCACGGTGTGGGCGAGGTACAGCGATGGGACGCGACGGGATGCCACCGGCCAGACGGTCTTTACCGCATCTGACGAGTCCGTCGCTACGGTGGATCCGAACGGCGAGGCGAAGGGCGCCGGCGCCGGCGAGGGCGCGATCATCCTCCGCTACCAGGGACTCGTTGCGATCTCCAGCATGACGTCGCCGTTTGCCGCGCGCATATCGCGGCCCGCAACCGCCTACGCAAAGGCGAGCCTGATCGACCGTAACGTCGGGATGAAGCTGGACAGCCTCGGCCTACCGCAATCGGCCGGCTGCACCGATGCCGACTTCCTGCGCCGCGCCTACCTCGACGTGATCGGCCTGCTGCCGACCCCGAAGGAGGCCCGCGAGTACTTCGCCAGCCGCGATCCGCAGAAGCGCGTGAAGCTGGTTGACGCCCTGCTCGCGCGGCCCGAATACGTGGACTACTGGACGCTGCGGTGGGCCGACATCCTCCGCTGCTCGCGCGCGTCGCTCGGCGATAAGGGCATGGAGGCACTCTACAACTGGATCCGAGAGGCGGTCGCGGAGAACAGACCCTGGAACCAGTTCGCGCAGGAGCTGCTGCTCGCGCAGGGCAGCACCTTCTCCAACGGCGCCACGAACTACTACCGAACGGCCACGAACCCGAACACACTGGCGGAGACGACCTCGCAGGTGTTCCTCGGCGTGCGAATCGAGTGCGCCAAGTGCCATAACCATCCCTACGAACGCTGGACGCAGAACCAGTACTACCAGATGGCCGCCTTTTTCGCACGCATCTCTTCCAAGACGGGCGAGCGCAAGGACGAGCCTGTCGTCATCCTGGCCAGCCGCGGCGAGGTCCGCCACCCGAAGTCCGGCAAGGAGGTCGCGCCCTGCGCTCTGGACAGCGCGCCGCTGCCTGCAGGCTACGAGGGCGACCGGCGCGCCGCGCTGGCGGCCTGGCTCACCGCGCCGACCAATCCGTTCTTTGCGCACGAGATCGTCAACCGGGTCTGGAAGCACTTCCTCGGCCGGGGCCTTGTCGAGCCGGTCGACGATTTGCGCGCGACGAACCCGGCATCCAATCCGGCGCTCTTCGACGCGCTGGCCGACGAGTTCGTTCGCAACGGCTACGATCTGAAACGGCTCATGCGGTCGATCCTCCTGTCGCAGACCTATCAGCGCTCGCCGCTGCCGCTCAAGGCAAACGAGCGCGACACGAAGTACTACTCGCACTACGCCTTCAAGCGTATCGACGCCGAGCCGCTTATGGACGCGATCTCCGCCGCGACAGGCGTGCCGGACAAGTTCGAGGGCTACCCGGCCGGCCTGCGCGCCACGCAGCTTCCGGACACGGGTGTCGGCTCCTACTTCCTCGACCTGTTCGGCCGGCCAGCCCGCACCGTGTCGTGCGAGTGCGAGCGCTCGTCGGATCCCAATCTCGGACAGATACTGCACCTGATGAACGACTCGGCCATCAACAACCGGATCGCCTCAAAGTCCGGGCGCGTCGCCACGCTGGTCGCGAGCACGCGAGACAATCGGCAAGTCGTCGACGAGCTCTACCTGGCCGCCTATAGCCGCTACCCCACAGCCGCCGAGCGGAAGCAGGCGACCGACGCGATGACGGCTGCGGTCAGCGAAGCGGAGGCGCTCCAACAGGCGCGAACGTTGCCGTTCGTCGGTCCGGTTCAGCCGAAGCCGCCCATCGTCGACGCGAAAGCACAGAAGCCCACGGATCCGAAGGCTGCCGCGGGCGACCCAAAACAGCCCCGGCCGGCGCCCGCAAAGCCCGCTTCCGACCCGAGCCCGAAGCCAAACACGGCCGACGCAAAGCCTGCGGAGCCGGTCACTCCGGCGATGGCGCGCGAGCAGGCCGCGGAGGATATCCTCTGGGCGCTGCTCAATTCGAAGGAGTTCGTATTCAACCACTGAGCGGCTGATCGGGTGAGTGGGCGCAGGGTGAGCGTCGCCCCGACTATTTGGTCCATCGCCCAAGTCTGCCCGCTGCTCCGGCAAACGGGACCCAATACGGTCAAGGAATATGAGAGAGTTGCGTAGAATTGGCGCTTTACGAGCCGCCGGGGCCGCTGTGGTCCTGGCGGCAGTGTCTATCTCGGTCCCGGCGAGCGAAGGGGCTCTGGCGCAGGCGCGGCCTGGCTCCGCGGCCCAGCCCTCCTTCTACCGGGACGTGAATCCCATCTTCCGCACCGCCTGTACCGGCTGCCACAACATGGAAGCGGCCGCAAGCGGCCTGAACCTTACGTCGTACGCGACGGCGATCAAGGGTGGACGCGGTGGAGCGCTGCTGGTTCCCGGGAAGGCGGCGGATAGCCGTCTTTACAAATACTTGACCGGCGTGCTGAAGCCCCAGATGCCGCCAGGCGCCGGCCTTAAGCAGACCGATATCGACAAGGTGAAGCAGTGGATCGACGCAGGCGCCAAGGAGGATCAGCCGACGGCCGATACGCGGCGCGCGACATCTCGCACGCCCGCTAAGTCCGTACGCACGGCATCGGTTGCTGCGCACGCGCCGTTCGCCCTAACGAGGCCGGCGCCGGTGACTGCTCTGGCCTTCTCCGCCGATGGTAAGACACTTGCCGTGGGAACCTACCGCGAGGTCCAGTTCTGGAGTCTCGACAGCGGCGCCATGGTGGGCCGCTGGACCGGGCACGCCGACACTGTCCGCGGCCTGGCCTATTCACGCGACGGCAAGCTCCTCGCGGCGGCGGGGGGCGCATCCGGCGCGGCGGGCGAAGTCCGGCTATGGGACGCAGCCACGGCGAAGGAGCTGCGCGCGTTCGGGGACGACACCGATGCGGTGAACGCGGTCGCATTCAGCCCGGACGGAACGAAGTTGGCAACGGCCAGCTCGGACAAGCTCGTCAAGACGTGGGAGACGGCGACCGGAAAGCTTATCGCGACGGGCCGCGACCATTCGGACGCCGTCTGGGGAATCGATTGGAGCCCCGATGGCAAGTACATCGCATCTGGCGGCGCGGATCGCAGCGTGAAGCTTTGGGACGCCGCGTCTATGAAGCGCCTCTATTCGCTTGGCGGCCACGAGGATGTGGTCTTTGCCGTGGAGTTCGGCGCGGATAGTAAATCGCTTGTCTCGGCGAGCGCGGACCACACAGCGCGAATCTGGAACATCGGGCCGGAGAGCGGCAGCCCGGCGCACACCCTCGCCGGTCACTCCGCCAACGTCACCAGCGCAAGCTCCAGCTCCGGCGGCCTGATCGCCACGGCCTCCGGCGACAAGACCGTCCGGCTGTGGGATAACGTGGGCAGCCAGCTCCGCACCCTCACCGGTCCCAAGGACTGGCTGTACTCCGTGCGTATCAGCCGGGATGGCAAGCTCGTGGCGGGCGGCGCCTGGGATGGCACGGTCACGATCTGGACGGCAGCGGACGGCAAGCAGACATTCCAGCTTTCTACTGCGCAGCAACGATAACATCGCCTCCATCGGTCCTCTTCAGCGGAGACGCGAAGCGATGCCCCGCGCCCATTGGCCGTGAATCCGTGCGATTCTGCGGCTTTCCGAATGGCATGCCGAAAGGAGTGGTCCGCAATGAACGAGCGACCGGAGCTCATCTGCTCCCGGTACGATATGTCGATCATTGTGCAGCGCTGGGCGGCTCTTGCGATCGACATCATCCTGCGATTGGCCGTCATCATTACGGTGCTCGTGCTCACACCGCAATACGCGATGCCGGTGTCCATTGCGCTTTGTGCCGTATTTTACATCGTCTATTACCCGCTGCTCGAAGGCCTGCTTGGGCAGACGTTCGGAAAATGGGTGTGCCAGATTCGCGTGGTCGATGCCAATGGCGAGTCGCCGGGCCTGGTCAAGGGCATTCTGCGTACGGTGGCCCGGGTCATCGAGATCGATCCGTTCCTGTTCGGCGGCCTGCCGGCTGGGATCGTCGCCGCGAACAATCCGAAGCGGCAGCGGCTCGGCGACATGCTGGCCGGCACCTTCGTCGTTCGCAAGCGAGACTTGAACCCGGGCGTGGATCGAT